>CAYGCI010000102.1:0-4597 GCA_964348355.1 uncultured Nitrosopumilaceae archaeon
AATGTCGTGGAAGAATGCTGGAACCTGGGCAAGCCTGTCGTTTTCAGGGGGATAGCGTACAGAAAGGTCGGCAAGCTGCGACACACCATATCCGAATATTACAGGACGGCGTCGTTTGCCCGCCTTTGCATGTACAAGTACATTGGACCTTATGCGTAATCGGTCAAAATCAAAAAATCAGGCATCTTTTACGTCATTTTTGGCAATTACGCATAAGGTCTATTTACAGATCGCCGGTCAGGGCCCTCAATTACTTGTGACCGTTGCTATACCGTGCCGCCCCAATCATCCGGGCCCCGAGCAGGGCCGGTCTGCGTCACCGCCGCTGCTCCAGGAGCTCCGTGAGGCCGTCCTGATCAAAGGCGGTTCCGATTTTAAAGTCGTACCTGCCGCCGTTTTCACGGGTTATTAGCTCCTCCAGTCTTTTCTTAAACACCAGAAAGTCATAGTCCTCTGAAGCAAATACCACGTCAGTCTCCTCGGAGAGCTCCGCTGCCCTTGCTATTATCCTCAAGTCGGCACGCACGGAATCTGACTGCACCAGTAGCGCGCATGATCTTATACCTGCGGGCATTTCAAGCTCGCCCTTCTTTTTTGATACATGCTCACCGTGGTATTTCATATAGTGGCCGATCAGTTTTTTGCGGCCGGCCTCACTGTTACACAGTGATTCCAGTTCCCCTTCGCTCGGTTCGCTCTTTTTTAACACCTCCTTTGCCAGTTCCCTGTAGAGGTTTTTTACCGCCAGTGTTGATCTCTTGTATGGGAATTTTTTTATTTTATTTGTCACGTCCTTTCTTTTGCGCCATAGCCACTCGTCACATATCTTCCCGGCCTCACCTGCAGAAATCCCGGTGTCATTGCCTGTGACATCCGTCTTCATTGCCGGATCATCAAGACGCCTCACGGTTTCATATAGATTCTTTATCTCGGGATAATACCTCTCCCCAGCTTGCTCCAGCCGCTTGTATTCCATCTCATGGAGCACTTGATCTTTCCTTTGTCTCTTGAGCTCGTCCTCTGCCTTCTCTGGTAGATACACATTTCCCCTTCTTTTCCTTATGGCGTCAACAAGTCCACCGCCAAATTCACTCCATTCTGAAGCCTCACCATATATGGAATCACTGTAATGAATTACGGTCGAGCTGTCCATCACCAGTGTATACCTTAACTCTGGTGTCTTGGCGGGGCTTTTCTCTGGGAGCCTGCTGGTGTCCTGTTTGTAACCAAGCCAGATATGGTGAGGTCTAGTAGTGTGGTCTGCATCTGATGTATCTTTGTTGGAATCTTGCTTATCCGTGTCCGTTTTGAGGCCTGTGGGCAGTACGGGCTCTGGTGGTGGTCCTGAGCGAATTGACTGTGGACCTTTTTCTGCTCCCGCACCACCCGTAGATCCACGCTCTGGTGGTGGTGGATCTACGGGTGGTGCGGGTCTGTGCCTGCGTGCAAGAAATACCGCAACTATAACAGCTATCACAGCAGTTATCATTATGACAGCCAGGAAACTAGCATCGATTTCCGGGACACTGCTGGACGTGTCAGGTTCCAAGATGTGACCACCCCCGCCGGCAGCAGGCGCTGCGCCAAACGTAAACGTCGTCTCAGCCGGCCTGAGTGACCCTGATGATCCGGCAATCACCCTGTGAGTCCCGTCTATAAGCCCGCCTTTTCCGGCCGTCTCTATCTCCAGGCTGTAGGTGCCATCCGGATCCACCCTTACCGCCTCGTTTATGAATCCCATGGTGACCCGTATCATTACCTCGTGTGAGACCTCGGCAGTGCCGTATATGCGGATTATGTCTCCTGCCTCGTAGTGAGGCCTGTCGGTGTGCACGGTTAGCCCACGAACAACCGGCGGACTCAATGGTGGTTGCACCGAATCATCCGGGAATTGCTGTGGCATGATCATGTTGTGGTTCATGTCACCCGGCGGCTGTATCGAATCGTCATGCGACCGCCCGTCCGGCGGCCCCCCGAGGTACCGCATCCCAAAGCCGACCTGACCCAGGTTCTTTCCGTCAGCCCGTGCCGAGACATAGTACGCTCCAGGGATGCTCGTGTAATAGTCCAGTGTGTGATGGTGGACAAACGTGCCGTCCCGCACCGACCGAACCGTACTGGTATCAGAATGCTCATCTGGATGCACTATCGTTATGTCTACCACGGCCCGTCCAGTGTCATACACGCCTCCGAATATGCTTACAACCACCTGTTCCTGCGGCCCGACAACATACTCTAACTGATCAACGCCTATCTCGCCGTAGGCGGTGTTTCCGATGTTGTCACCGGCGGCGTATGCTGCGTCACCAGCTGCGAACATCGCCAGCATGCACAGAATCATTACAGTGCACGGGGCAGGTAAGGCCACAGGCAGGCCAGGTGCCGACGGGCGTCTGGCCGCCGCGCCCCACATGCCGGTGAGGCTCGCATCATGGCGGCTTGGCGGACTCATGCATTTGTGCCCCGCCAGAATACAGTGCCGGGACAAGCCGGGTCTTGTGGAGATGAAACTGCCGACATTGCCCGGATCATTGCGATTGGTTTGGGGCAGGCATGCCGATGATGCCTGGCTTTTTTGAAGTGCAACTAGACTGTCTCTGTCAGGTTCCTGCTGCGGTGACGCCTGATGTCCCTTTGAACTACCTCGGTCAGCGACGTTACCTTCACGTCAGGGTCGGCCTTTGAGACGTCCTTGCCGTCAAGTGCCAAGGGGATCAGGATTTTTCCAATCTCACCTTCTATTCTCAGATAGTCGTGCAATGATTTGAGTTCGAATGCTCCTTTTTCTATTAAATTCTTCATAATCTCAGCCGTTCTAATAAACGCAGGTTTTGCCTTTTTTGCAAACTCTACCATGTCATAAATTGTTCCACCCTTGCAAAAATCATTCGCGGGGTAAATTTTTTCAAGCTCCTTGATGTTGTTTGTTTTTTCATATTCGTGCAGGAGCTCAATCCAAGTTTTGTCCATCCTCTTACTGTTTTCTTGATTTTTATTGTTATATCTAATAGCATCCTCTTTTGTAATAAATGACTCTTCTTTGATGATCCCCTTGAACTTGTCGAGTATGCCAGACTCGGAAAACATCTTCCACATCTTTACGTTCTCTATCATGTCCTGCTCCAGCAGGCTGCCGTGTACGGGTATGGGATCTCCGGTCTTCTTTTCATATTCCTCATGTGTCATTTCCTCGGTACGGTTGCCGATCAGACGGTCAACGCCCTTGTCGACGTATTCGTTCTCAAACCCCACGTATTTCTTCCAGCAGTAGGAAAGCATTGTCCACTGCACCCCCTGCATGATGTCATTTGCTGCAACCAACCTGTTCCTGAACGGCTTGCCGTCACTGTAGATGTACAGATCCTTGTCGTCATAGATGTCCTTTAGCTGGCCGAGTTTTGTTCCGGGCTTTACTGAAACAACCGGATTTTTCTGCTCATCTTCCGTATCATACCACCAGTGATAGACGTTTGAATAGTCATCAAAGTACAGTCCGGCACCGCCGTATCCGATCCTGTGATACTTTACGACCTGGTAGTACAGCGACTTGCTGACCTCCCAGGTCGTCAGTCTGTCGCCGTTGAACTTGCTGCCGTCAGGCTCGACCTCGACGTCAAACTTGTGGTCGCCAACCCTTATCTCCTGTCCGGGCTGCGGCTCGCGCCACCTCAGTACGATGGATCTCTTCTTCTTGGTCCAGTTGTACAGCTTGTCATAGTACACCTGGAGGCACATCCCCTTCTTGTCGGACTCAAAACACACGCGCCTGTCGGTAAAGTAAAGCGCTCCCTTGCCTATGCCGAGATCCTTGATCCTTCCAGGATACCTGCGCCTAAGCTCCTCGCCCTTTCTGAGAACTATCATAGTGTCATCACCCCGTACACTATGCCACCACATCTTAAAAGGCTGGCCTGGCAGTCGCCCCCGGCTCCGTGCCACAAATGTGGTGTTTTAGACATGTTTGTCATGCGTATATTATTCGTTGATATGGTATATAAGTATAAAACATTATAAGTATCAAAATTATCATGTTTCAATGTTTATTAGTAACCATGAGTATGCAGATACATGCCAAAGAGCCTAATCGTGTCACTGTCCGATGATCTCGACGACAGGTTCCGCACGGCAATTTTTACTGCAAAGGGGTTCAGAAAGGGTGCCATAACGGAGGCGACCGTAGAGGCAATCGAGTCGTGGATAAAGACAAACGGCAAAAAGTGAGACGGGTGCAACGTCCCGGACGCAGTAGCCGGGCTGGAAATCCTGTCATGTTGGACTCTCGGCTGCAGGGCCCAACTCTTGATCATTTGGTATGTGGCCACGTCCCCTTGCTATCTAGGCACGAAAATCACAGCCATGCATCTAATTCGTGCCTGACTGATGGGGGTAGGTGACCTCGTACATCATTTGTATCCTGTGCAGGCCGCGTCTAACGTGATGAGTGGAGCCTTTCAACGATTCAAGTGCAAATACATTAACAACACGCTGTATGTCATGCTGCTGACAGTGGCGGTTGGCATCCCGGAGATCCTCCTCCCAGCAGGGGTCGTGCTTGACGACCAGGCCGGCTCCCCTCTCTACGTACTTTGTATTGTCC
>CAYGCI010000103.1:0-4594 GCA_964348355.1 uncultured Nitrosopumilaceae archaeon
CTGGCCCCAGGGCCCTTCTTACGGCTCTGGCCTTTTCCCCTGGGATGTTATTCAGCGTCACCTGAACCCGGCACCTTATCGACATTGGACTCCAGATAGTCCAGGAATCCATCTAATTTGTCTTTAGTGATCTTGGCGCCTGCTGCGGCCTCGTGGCCCCCTCCGATGCCCTTGAATTTTTCTGCTCCCGTCCTCATCAGCTCGCTGAGATTCACGCCTGACTTGCAGCCAAAGGACTTTCTTGATGAGAACTTGATCGCGCCCTCCTCGCTGCTTGTCCTTAGGATCACTATCTTTCCTGCGTTTTTCGGGGATCCGGCAATCAGGGACGATATGGTGCCGGTCATCGTTTCAGGCACAACCCCCTCCCCGTTTACCATCACGCAGGTCTTGCTCTCTGAAATCCTCCACCTCTCGTTTGCCAGGATGTTCATGTACTCCCGAATCATCCTCCTGTATTCGGCAAGGATGCCCTCGCCCTCGGCCAGAATCCTGTTCCTGTCCCCCATGCAGACTGCCATTCCGACCCCGGACTTGTTGATGCGCCCGCATGAGTTTAGCATGGTTGAGAACTCCCTGCCGTCCCTTAGGAAGCTGCGCCCGTCCTCCCTGGGAAACGTGTAGGCATACCCGATCAGCTCCGACATGATCTCCGTCGCATTCTTGTCCGAGGCAAACCGGGCGACTGCCTCGATCAACGTGCGCTTTTCATCCTCGGTCAGCTCCGCGGGCACCCTCCACCTGCCCCCCTCCTTTAGGGGGATTCCAGACGTCTGAAGGAGGGAGTAGCACGTGTCCCTGTTCCATGTCAGCCCCTCGATGAACGGCTGTGACGTAAATGCCAGGGCGTCTGCCAAGGGCCTGGTCTCCCGGCCCACCAGCAACAAGTCCAAATCCATGCTCAGCAGTCCCAGGTCTTTTGCCGTGTTTGCAATCTCGATGTTTTTCCCCGTCAGAGCCTTTTTCTCGCCCTGGTCCTGCCTGTCGCCTAGCGCCGAGACCACCGCAATGGCAGACAGGTTCGCATTCTTCTCATCTAGCGCGAGTGATGCCAGGTATGCCATTCCTCCGGCACAGATGTCGGCTCCCCCGTCGATGCCGTATTTCCAGGCATTGACGACCCGGGGGTTGTCCCTTTCGTCCTCCGGGATTTCGTGGTGATCCAGGACAAGCCAGTCCTCGCCCATCTTCTCATCCAGCTCCCCCCCGAATCCCCCCCCGAGATCCGTTACTATGTGAAAGTCCCTGTGATCCCGGCTCAGGGAGTCTATCACCCTGGGGCTGAACTCCTTTGAGGTTCGGACCGTGACATTTGCCCCCGCCCGAATCAGGGCCTTTGTAATTATGCTGCCAGAGGTCAGCCCGTCGCAGTCGATGTGCGTGGTAACCGAGATTGACTTTTTGGATTTTACGAGCTCCGAGACCCTGTCACTAAAGCTAGACAGTGCCTCGTCCAGACCCTGAACCATCACTCTAGTTGGGCGACTACTGACTTATATTTCCAGTTTTGCTGAATTCTGCCGATTTTTTTGTAATAGACCGAGAGCCTGTGAACCTTCGCCTCTATCAGCTCAAGGGATCTGACGTTTCTCCTGTCCCCCTTGTTTGCCTTGAGGTGCCTTTGCAGGCCGACTGCCTTTTTGACGATGTTTTCCAGGTCCTCTGGCATCTCTGACTCTAGCCCGTTTTCTTTTATGATCTGGCCTACCGTCTTTTTTGTAATCGGCTTTGTTAGCGGAATTGAGTGCTGATCCCTCAGCCTGATCCCGATCTGACTTGGGGTGTAGCCCTCCTTTGAGTACTTTACAACAAGATTCTCCACCTCCTGCGGGCCTTGGGTTATCCACGAGGGTGCCCTGACTGTGACTGGCCTAATCGAGTGTGATTTTCCGTGCCTGTGGCTGTGAAGCCTTCCCATGGGAATGCGGGCCTTGGGTACGGAATTAAACGTTACTTGCGGCGGATCTCGCTGGAATCCGGCTGGACTTGTCCAGAATAAAGGTTAAATAAGTACGGTTGACCTCAAAACAACAGGTAAACGGTATGAATAAAAAAACACTATTCGCAGGAATGTTCTCCGTCATAATGCTGGGCAGCATGGGATTCCTAGGAGTCGCCTATGCACAGTATCTCGGAAACGTCGGTGATGCTGGAGAAACGGGCAAAAACACCCTAGAAGAGGCCCTGGACATCCAGCAGCGTAGAATCCAGGCTGTAATTGACAACCCAGCCAGCGGTTCTGGCACTCCATACCTTGATGCAGGCGGCGTACTTGGCGCATCCGTAATCGCCGGTGCCGTCTTTGGCGGAATTGCAGCGGCATTCTTCTTCAGGGCACGCTCTGGAAAATACGCTGCAATGGGCAGGGGCTAGCCAAAACCATACCCTTTCTTATTTTATTAGATCGACTCGGCATTGCTGCCGATCTCGCACATCTGGCACCTGACAGAAATCTATATATCGCACAAATATGGCTCATATTTCAATGACTCCTATCGTAGGAACGTTCCTTAGCATCCTGTCGTCACTTACAGGACAGTTGGGACCAAACTATGACCCACTATTTTACGATGTCATGATTTACATCTTCGGCACGATGATGTTCGTTATCTTCCTTCTGGGAATTATCGCATTCTGGTTACGTGTCCACGGCTGGTCTTACAAGGACAACCGTGAGAGATGGGTTGACGAGTTAGACAGACACTTTGAAAGGGAAGGTATTGGTCTAATTCCGGACAACGGCAAATACTGGTGAGAACACTTTTCTTTCTCTTTTCATTATTTTTGATCCGTTCTGGGAGACGGCTCGTGCTTTTTTTGATACTAGACTTTATGCGTAATCGACCTGAATTAGATGAATTTGTTCGTAATAATCCTAGATCTGAATAGATGTATGTGGTCACGTCTCCTTGCTAGTTAGGCATGAAAATCACAGCCATGCATCTAATTCGTGCCTGACTGATGGGGGCAGGTGACCTTGTACGAATAGATTACACATAAAGTCTACTGCCTAAAGATCCGGCGGCAGAAAGTCAGTTCCCTTTGACGTGTCGTATTCCTTGGTCGTAAACTCGGCCCTGTAGGTTGCGCCCTCCTGGATTGGATGCTTTAGGAACTGCTCTGATCTGACATCATTGACGTATAGAACCGACTTTGACAGCTCCATGTCCCTGATTGGGTATTCTGCAATCCACAAAAAGTGGCCGATCTCAAAGGTGTGTTCCTCCTCCCACTCTGCAAAGGCCACTCCGTCGTTTGCCAGCGTGTACAGCGCCCTCTGGCATCCGCCCTCCATGAATCCCACGTTGGCCGGAACCTCCAGCCGGTTTCCATCCGCGTACAGCTCCACATTGAATGAAATCTTCCAGCTTGTCTCACGATCCTCGATGCATGCGCTGTGCGGCTGTGCCCCCAGGAACGGATTGACCACCAGCACCGTCAGCATGACTGCGGCCGCCCCGACCCCCGCGCTGATTCCCAAAAACCTGATGGTCTTCTTCCTCTTGTAGGGGTCGTTGGTGCCGGGCCAAATCATGACATGCCTTTTGGAGGATCACTTAAAGTCCTTTCTAATCAACGGGGGAGGCCAGGCAACGTAGACAGAAGCATAGATGATCTCAAGACAGGCATAAAAAACAAGGGCTCGTAGAGCCGGTAACGGCATTCAAGGGAGCGTCAGGACGGCATGTCGTCCTAGTGGAGGAGGAGGCTGATGGCATACCATCAGCTGAACGAGGAGTTCCCGGGCCGGGGCTTTGAAGAGATCGAGTGCATCGTGCGCGACCTGCCTGAAGACGGGGACGACGCAAAAAGGGACATGTCGCTTGGCGAGAACATCATGCATGTGCAAATGTCTGGGAGGGATCGAGCGTGGTGACCGGCATGTACGACAAGTGCGGCAGCTATGGCGAGGTGGAAAGGAGATTCGGCCGAGCCGGTCCCTGGTAGACAGGCATGTCGGCCTCTGGCGCCCTCCAGACGGGATCAGGCAGGCCATCCGGACAGGCAAGCTCCCCGGCAGGCAGGAGGGTGCAGAAAGGCTCGCCCCTGCTTCGGCAGACGCGCTCTGGTATACGGCGGGCGGCGATGTGGGTGAGGACAAGGTGCTGGAGCTTGCGCGCCAGCTTGCAAAGAGAGGAGAGACAAGGGGCAGCATAATCAGGGAAGCAAAAAGAGAATCCCCCGTGCAGCATAGGCGACATTATGAAGCGCGAAGGCAGACGGCAGATCCCGCTGAGGCTTGTCATCTCCGAGGAGCTGGACTCGGGCTTGGGATATACGCAAACAGGGAAGGGAGCTGTGGCCGCAAGGAGGCCGCAGCGGACATCCTAGATCGCTTTGAAAATCTCCTGGACGACAGCTAATCGTCGACTATCTCGATGGTATCTAGCCTGTCCTGGTTGTCTGCCAAAAAGTAGGTTATCTCGTCAGAGTCGATTTCGAGCCATTCGGACTCTCCTTGGTGCGGCAGATAGTCCTCGACTGCCAGGCCGTCCCCGGTAAGCCTTACGACAAACCTGGTCCTTTTTGAGCCCAGCTTGGTAACAGGTCAGGCTCTGGAAGCTGTTCCTGATTCCAAGCACGAATCTGTCTG
>CAYGCI010000104.1:0-4573 GCA_964348355.1 uncultured Nitrosopumilaceae archaeon
TTCACGAGGCATGCCACGCGACAAGCGGCGCGGGGGACGTCTCAAGGGAGTTTGAATCTGGATTGACAGACATCATAGGAAAAATATCTGCCAAATCTGTGGATCTGGGTTTGAAGCGGGCTGGAGAGTGAAGGTGCGGTCATGAATGATTCAGGGCAGGAATTTCAGAGACGGCTTGTGGTTTGGCAGGTATGAACAACAATCATTGTCGTAGTATGCGCAGTAGAAATTACAGGATTTCGCCATTTTTATTTGAGGTTGCAGCAAAAATGGATTGTGCCATGCCAGATGGCTACAAGCCGGTCGTCGGTGAAAATAAATAGCAGTGACATGCATTATGTACGTGGAAAAAGATAGCCAGCACCAGGAAAAAAAGAATGCCAAATCACAATACAAGATCGCCATGTCGGTGACAGCGTCCGAACCCAAGCGCCCAAAACCCGCCAATACCGACTTTGACCATGCGTCAGATTAAAGCACGACATGGCAGAAATTCCGTCCCTCACAGAGGCATACACGATCATAATACTCCTGGCCCCGGGGTTCCTTGCATTTAGGCTGTTCATCTGGAGGGCCTCATACGAATTCGTTTTCAACAACCTGCAGACCACCCTGTGGAGCCTGATTTCCAGCGTGATCATCTTTGTTCCCTTTGCATCAATCTGGCAGTTCCAGTCAATATCGGACCTGGAGACCAGAATCCTGCAGTATGACGTCATAACCAGCTACTTTGTGCTGGCGGCAGTCATCGGCACGGGGTTCGGGGAGATTGCGCGCCTCACGTGGAGAAAGGGCGTAAACAGGGGAAGCGTCTGGGTAAAATTCGCGTTTGACAACGTCGGGGACTGGGTGGATGTACACACCAGCCAGGGGGATGTCTGCAGGGGGTGGATCAAGGTGATGTCGACTGATGAGAAACACCGGAGGGAGGTGGAACTCTCACACCCGGAGCTGCTGCAGGTGAAAAAAGACGAAAGGAGGTGGGTGGAGGTAGGCGATGCCATCGTGTTCACGGAGAAGGACATCAGCCGGATAGTCCTGCTGAAGCACTGACCAGGGATGACGTCCAATCCGCCGGATCCGCCTTATGCCGTGCAGGAAGTACGGCCTAGCAGTGTGTAATCCGGTCTCAGCGTAAGCAATCCAGCCATCGAAGAGTCGCTTAAGAACAATCTTGATGATAAATTCCGAAGTACGTATGTTCGAACTGTCACCAGATTCAATCGTAGAGGGAATGATAGGCGGCTTGGCCGGCGGAATGGCAGTCGAAGTTGTCTTTCTGCTGGCCAGAACAAGACGAAGAAGAAGGGGCATAAACCGTCTCAGGGGATTTCTCAAAGAATTCGAGACGTCAGTGAAGGGCACGGGTGGAAGTGACGGCCATATGCCAGTTAAGCCAGTCACAAAACTTGCAGGTTTCAGATCCAGGCTGCAGAATGCCAAGATGCTTGCAATATCTCATGAGCATCTTACGGCGGAGCAGGACATTGGGCTGATGCTGGTGTTGGAGGAAACACTGGATATGATTGAAGGTTTTCCAAGGAACAACCGCACAGAATCCGAGATCTACGGACAGTTCTTTGACGGGCTGGGAAAGCTTCGATGGCTGAAGTTTCAGAACGCATGACGTGTCGTATTGTAACAAGACAGTCAGTGTCTGGAAACCGCGGCCACATCCGGTGTCGACTGTAAATTTTCAGATCCCTACTTTTTTATAGAATGTCTGGATAGATTATAGCGTTGGCGACGGGAGTTGAACCCGCATGAACGGCCCGTCTCGGGGCCACTCGCCGAGGTATCAGCTCGGTGGGCTTGCCAATGCCCAACGCCAACGTCATTTTTTGGGCCTGCTTGGTATATTAGATTAAGAAATGTGGGGCTTTGGTCGGTTGCTTAGAAATGACATTGCGGTGCCTACCACGGCAGCAACTCCTTCGAGTGCCATCATCGGGTTTTATTGCCTAGGCGATTTCCAAGCAATTAATGCGTTAAAGCCAAGACCGAGAAAAACTGCGGCATACATCATAGAAACAGTGCCAACTTTTTCCAGTTTCTCTCCGTTATCATAACTCATGAACATGACAACACCTATAGTGGCGATTGAAAGTCTTTGATCATCAAAAGACGCCTTCCTGCGTGGTTTATGCCCGCATGTGCTCAAAAACTTTTAATCGTCACTATAGAAACCCCTAAGTTAACACTAGAAACCCCTAACTTAACACCCCGCCGAAAAGCTCCGAAGATTTACCAGAGTACAGCAAACAACACGGTTAAATAGAAATTCTGCAAGCGCTGTCATTGGGAAAAAAGATACTGCTAGTAATTATTGGCGTCGCTGTAATTGGCGTCCTAGCCTCCATGCTTGGCCAGATCTCGACGGACATGGAACAGGACAAGGCTTTTGCCGACGTTGCATACTGCGGCCACGGGCTGGATATGGACGGGCTTGATCTTCGTGTCACCATCTGCATGGAAAACCTTGGCAACGTCGAGGCGGTCCTGAACCGTGCTGACGTGCGGTTTTATGCAGGCGACAGCGAGATTGGAACCGTTGACCTGTCCTATGACGTGCAGATTGCGCCGGGCGAGGTTGCGTGGGTCGACGTCGATCTGATGTCCTCGGGACTGGAGGGCGCGATAAGCGAGGTCGGGGCTGATGACCTGATCGTTTATTACTGCGCCTATTATGACAGTCCGGCAGGTCCATTTGAGAGCTGCAGCACCTGATCCTGCCGCGATTGGCGGCTGGCCCCTTATTTTTGGCTGGTGGGCAGCTCCGGCCGACTTTCCACTTTTTAGAACCGTTGGTGGATTCCCGATGGCAAAAGCGGCGGCACCACCCGGTGAGGGATCTGGCCGGGGCTGCCGGCCTGCGATACAATGTGCCGGATAGTCCCGCTTTGGGGGCAAACCGACAACTTTTGTACTGCCGCAAGAAAAAAACCGCATGCCTCAAAACTCCCGTGACATCAGGACTGCGATCGAGGCGAGGTGGCGGGAATACCTCTCAAGGTATGGGAACCTCTTCTCCTCGGACAGCCTGAGCGGGGCCAGCCCCCCGTCCGTCTTTGTCGGATCCTACAGCTATCCAAAGGTGCTGGTCGGACCCATGGTCCCACCGATGCATGGAGACACAGCACTGCTGGACGCCCCCGAAAGGTGGGTGGGAAAAGGCCTTGAGGAGATTGTAAACTATAGGCTGAACCTAGTCCGGGGAGTCCAGAAGATGCCAGTAGAGAACCCGTCGGGGCGATACATCGAAAGCCTGCAGGAGGTCGCCATGGCATCCGGGCCCACCGACTCGGAAATCCAGTTTACAAAGTCCACCGCGCCCATAGCCTCGATTGACGGTGAAAGCGCGCCGTTCGGGCCGATCGGGGAGATAAAGTCTGCAAGCTATTCTGGCGCCACCCCTGAGAGGCAGATCGAAAGGGCGTACTATGACCGGGACCTTAAGGCAAGGGATGCCGTCCTCGGCCTGTACAACTCCGGAATCGAGATCTCAAAAATCCAGAGGTGCTTCAGCCTTGGGATGGTGGGGCACAAAAGGAGGCTGGTTCCCACCCGCTGGAGCATAACTGCCACCGACGACATGGTTTCAGACTCTTTGGTCGCGCAGGTCTTGGAGCACCCTGTCCTTGACCACTACCGGGTGTTCGGGTTCGAGCACCTCGGGAACCTCTTCTCGGTAATACTGTTCCCCCACAGGTGGCTGTACGAGATGATTGAGGCGTGGTACTCGGGCGGCGTACTGGGGTTCGGCTCCGACTATGAGGACGCAAGGGGCATCGATCACCCCCCTGTGATAGCCGGCGCATACTTTGCCGCAAAGCTTGGAGCCGCAGAGTATCTGGCCCGGCAGAAAATCCAGGCCGGCGTCCTGATCCTGCGCGAAATCAGGCCCGAGTACGCAGTCCCCGTCGGGGTATGGCAGGTCAGGGAGGGAGTCAGGGAGGCAATGAGGCAGGCCCCCGAGATTCTGGACAGCTTTGAGGAGTCGCTGCAGTCCGCATGCAAAAGGCTGAGCGTAAGCGGACACGAGTGGCTTGCCCGGGGAAGCATATCCAGGCTATTGCAGCAAAAAACGCTCTCGGACTACTTTTGATGCCTTTGTACGGGATTGTATCCGCCTGCTGGACAGGCAAGGCCGCAGCTGCATGCAAGCTCATGGCTGCCGGCCGTCCTCCACGCTTTTCAGCATTCTGCGTCTAGTTTAAAACTGGAGAGGGAGTGACCACCCCTGTGAGGGCAGCCATCTTTGACGGCAGGCAGCTGCGGTATGATTCCGAATTCCCCGATCCCGAACCCGGCGAGTCGCTGGTCAGGGTAACCCTGGCAGGAATATGTGGAACCGACCTGGAGATCCTGCAGGGATACATGGGTTATCGCGGAATACCTGGACACGAGTTCGTCGGCGTGGTGGAAAGGTCAGAAAGCCCTGACCTGGTTGGCAGGCGGGTCGTGGGCGAAATCAATGCCGCGTGCGGGCAGTGCGATTCCTGTGCAAAAGGCCTGGAGCGGCACTGCCCACGTCGCACCGTCCTGGGAATTCTGAACAGGAACGGGGCCTTTG
>CAYGCI010000105.1:0-4482 GCA_964348355.1 uncultured Nitrosopumilaceae archaeon
GAATGTTGGTCGTATTATCTGTTTTTTGCTCGGCCAACTGATCACGTATTGCCAATTTTTTTTTATCAGAATCCCGTACTGTTGGACCGCAACACTACCGCAAGGTATGGCCGCACGGATATTTGCGTTGCCTTTTGCGCCGTTTTGGCAGTCCGGGGCCGCCAAACGTCCCGTATTGCCATCTAAAACCGCTCACATCGGGGGCAGACGGGCAGCCTGCAGGAAAAAATTGGACAACCCCGGGCTGGAGCAAAGAGATAATAAGGAAATTTGGGGCGGATCGATTTATCCAATGGCCTGCTCTGGATTTTCAATGATCGATTGGGGGGAGTTTCAATGAGTGACGGCACAAGACCGTCCATCACAAGCAAGTTCGCCGCGCAGATTGACGGCTTTGGCATAAGGCCCTCCAAGGTGCACAGGAACCTCTCCCCGGAGGAGCTAGTCGACTCGTCTGTAAGGCAAAACGACGGCATCGTGACTGCCACCGGCTCGCTGTCCGTCAAGACCGGCAAGTTCACCGGCCGCTCGCCCGATGACCGATACATCGTATACGATGACACCACCCACCAGACCGTTGACTGGGGAAAAATCAACCACCAGTTTCCATCCGACAAGTTCGAGCAGATACTTGAAAAGATGAAAAAGTTCGTCGAGGGCAAGGAGCTGTACGTCTTTGACGGGTTCGTAGGCGCAGACAGGGGCAGCAGGCTGGCAATCAGGGTGATCAACGATCACCCGTGGCAGAGCCTCTTTGCAAGGCAGCTGTTCATCCGGCCCACCGCCGAGGAGCTAAAGGCCCACGAGCCCGAGTTTACCATGATGTGCATAAACGACTTTGAGTCGATTCCCGAGGTCGACGGAACCGCCTCCAACGTTTTCATTTTGATTGACCTGACCAGGAGGCTGGTCCTCATCGGGGGAACAAGGTATGCCGGGGAGATGAAAAAGTCAATGTTTGGCGTCATGAACTTCTTGCTGCCATCCAGGTGCATCTTCCCGATGCACTGCTCTGCAAACGTCGGCAAAAACGGCGACACCGCGCTGTTCTTCGGGCTGTCCGGCACCGGCAAGACCACCCTGTCTGCAGACGAGAACAGGGGGCTGATCGGCGATGACGAGCACGGCTGGTCTGATAACGGCATCTTCAACTTCGAGGGCGGCTGCTATGCCAAGTGCATCAACCTGACCGAAGAGTCCGAACCGCAAATCTGGAACGCAATAAAGTCCGGCGCGGTTCTCGAAAATGTCGTAATCAACAAGGAGACCCTGAAACCTGACTTTGATGACGGCAGCCTGACCGAGAACACCAGGGCCGCATATCCGCTTGACTATATCCCGGGGGCAGTGTTTCCAAGCGTGGGCGGGCACCCTAGGGTGATAGTGTTTCTGACCGCGGATGCGCTCGGCGTCCTCCCACCGATTTCCAGGCTGACCAAGGAGGGCGCCATGTTCCACTTTATGTCGGGATACACCAGCAAGCTGGCGGGAACCGAGCGCGGGATAAAGGAGCCAAAGGCGGTATTCTCAGAGTGCTTTGGGGCGCCGTTCATGCCGAGGCCGGCCTCGGTCTATGCCAGGCTGCTGGGAGAAAGGATCAAGGAGCACAACACCGTGGTCTATCTCATCAACACCGGCTGGTCCGGCGGCCCGTACGGCGTCGGCAGGCGTGTAAGGCTGCAGTACAGCAGGGCGATGGTCACCGCGGCCCTCACCGGGGCGCTTGATATTGTAAAGTACGAGCACAACGACCTGTTCAACCTTGACATTCCGGCCGAATGCCCCGGCGTGCCCTCGGAAATCCTTGACCCGAGGAGCACCTGGCAGGAAAAGGACTCTTATGACCTGTCTGCCCGGAAGCTTGCCCAGATGTTCGGCGAGAACTTTAAAAAGTTTGAAAACGTCGACCCCGGCATTGCCGGGGCCGGTCCCCGATCCTCCTAGGGACTGCGCCTGCCTGAGACCCGAAACCCCATTCCGGCAGCTGCCACCATCGAGGCGATGACGGCCACGATGTAGACTGGCCCCTCCGGGACATCAAGGGCGGAGGATATTCCGGGACCTGCCTGCACCGCCCTGACGTGGATCGTGTCATACGCGTACTGCGTCTGCCCGTCCACGGATATGCTGGACTCTATCCAGTACCTGCCCGGCTCTGGGATGGTTATCGTCGAGTCGCGCCTTGGCGTCAGTGACGTCGTCGAGGACTCCCCCGTCTCCTCGTTGATCACCGAGATTTTTGCATACCTCCAGCCCTCCGGCTCGACTATCTCAAAGCTGATCAGTCCCTGCGTCTCGTCTGGCGTCACCGATCCCTGCGTGTGCTTGAAGACGATCGGAATCCTGTACTCTGCATCGTTGTGCCTGATGCCGACGCCGCCCTCAAAGTCGCCGAACCCCGCATCGGAGATCGCGCCCCTGACCTCCAGGACGTGCCCGTCAAAGGCGTATTCGGTCTCGATGAACTCCGGCGACTCGATATCCACGGAGATGTCGCCCACCTGCCCCCCTCCGATTCTGCCTAGCGACAGGCTCGCGGCCTGCTCCCTTTCGGCAGGCGAGAACACCATTATCAAAAATGCCGGCTCCACTATTATCTCGGCGTTGAACGCGTTCTCAAGGCTCAGCCTTCCCGCACCGGCGTCGGCCGTCGGAAATCCGTTGCCGTACGCGTCGGTCACCGGGACCGCAGTCGTTGCCAGCAGGGACTTTAGCTGTCCCGGCCCAAGCCCCGGATGCTTTTCCAAGAGCAGAGCTGCCGAGCCTGACACGTGCGGCGCCGCAAAGCTCGTCCCGCTTGAAAAGTTGTAGATCCCGCCGACGTCCGTGGAGTTGATGAATGCCCCCGGCGCTACCAGATCGGGCTTGACAAAGAACGGCGATGCCGGCCCCCTTGAGCTAAAGAATGCGACATAGTCTGGATTGTAAAACACGTTCAGGGTCCCCCGGGCCCCGCCGCCTAGCGCCTCCCTGATCTCCATTCCGTCCTTTTGTGACAGTGAGACTATCGGGATCCTTGGGGCATAGCCGCCAATGGTCACGCTTTCGGATACGTCCCCCAGGTACAGTCCTGGCTCGTTGTTGTATACCACCACCGCCCTTGCGCCCGCGTTTGCGGCGTTGAACTCCTTTTCCGCAAAGTATACGACCTCGTCCCCCCCGCCGCTTCCACGCTCCGCCAGCACTATCGAACCTGCAACGTCGATGGCGTCATAGTCATAGTCCCTGCCATAGTTTCCAAAGATCACCTCACCCGTGATCGGCTCCTGGATTGCGCTGACCCCAAGCATCGGGATGATCTGGTACTGCCTGCCGTCGACCTCCAGGGTGGATACCAGGCTTGAGGTGATGTTGTTGTAGGTCGCCCCGACCGTAATCGCGTTTGGATTTCTCCCCGGACTCCCGATGGTCCCAGGCATCGGGCCGTCGTTTCCCGCAGCCACCACCACGACCACCCCCCTCTCCACTGCCTCGTTGACTGCCGAGTCAATCCTTGAATTGGTCTTGTTTACCCCCAGGCTGATGTTTATTATGTCGGCACCGTCCTCGATCGCCCTGTGGATTGCCCTTGCGATGAGCTCCGAGGAGACCGACTCGCCGTCGTCTGAGACCTTGTAGGACAGAATCTTCGAGTCCGGTGCGATGCCTGTGACGTTGCCGTTTGCCGCAATTATTCCTGCAACCTGCGTTCCGTGGCCGTTTCTGTCACCGGGCGGCTCAGACTCGCTTACAAAGTTGTGGCCCCCTATGACCTTGCCGTCCTCTGAGAACCCGTGGAGATCCGGATGCGCAAAGTCAATCCCCGTATCTATGACTGCGACGGCCACGCCCTTCCCCGAGTACCCCATGGACTGGATCCTGTCTGCGCCTATGTGTGGGGCGCTCTTGTCAAGCAGCAGCTCCGGCCTGGAGTCAAAGTCAAGGCCAAGCGACACTGCAAAAACCATGGAAAGCACGGCTATGCAAAAAGCAATCTTTGGTACACTCACGACCATGCTAGCCCCCGTTCAGGTAAAAACCAATTGCACGCCTGCTGCGCACGGCGGCCCGGCCGATCCGGGCGGAATCTCCTATTCACCGTCTGCGCGGTATGTTGCTTTCCGCCTGATGTTGCGAGTCAGTCTGTTTGACACCCTTGTATATGGTAAGATCACATCGACTCTCAGGCCCAACAGTAATTGTATATCACAGGATGCGGATAAGATTTCATATGGCGTCTGTTTGCATCCGATAGTATTGTCAAGACGGTCTAAATTTCTTGGTTTTCTGCCTGACTGGGGTACTTTTCGCTTAGCTGAACTACAATAGACGGAAATGTAAACCCCCCAGAAGCTACGCCGACCCTACGGCGGCCCGGCCGATCCGTATTTTGCAAGATTTCTTCTGGCCGCCATGACAAGCTCACCTGCGATCAGCAGTAACGTAAAATCGTAACCATATGTGTCTCAAAAACGAAATTCAGATGGTGCCAAGATAAGCGGC
>CAYGCI010000106.1:0-4478 GCA_964348355.1 uncultured Nitrosopumilaceae archaeon
ACAAACCTTCAATCCGGAGAGGATCCACATCTTAGGTGTCCAAGATTACACAGAAGTAACAGGTTAGCCCCTGCCTAGGCAGCAATCAGGCGCGAATCTGCCTGCAGTTGTGATTTTCATGCCTGGCCGGCAAGGGACGCAACTCTGACTCTAGGCAGGGGCTAACCTGTTACACAGAACCCCCCCACCAAATGATTATATGCCAAGCACTGGGAGCCGTTGCAGTAGCCCGATAGTCTAGCGGTCAAATGGTTTCAGGCCAAGGATCTCGCGCTCTGGATCTCAGGAGAGGATACGCGGGGACGGCAGTTCGAATCTGCCTCGGGCTACTTTGAAAATTCTACCTGGATGCCTGCGCGATTCTTTCCAGTTCGTTTTTTTTCTTGACAGAGTGGGATGCGGGATCGTTGGATGCTGCCAGGACAAGCTGCTCGGCCAGGTGCTCCTCCATTGCCTTGGGGTTCGAGAAGGTCGCCTCCTTTACGCCGTCTGCGATGAACCTCAGCGCCAGATCCACGCGCCTGATTGGCGCAACGTCGACTGATACGTGGTAGACGGTCCCGCCGTAGACGATTCTCGTGGTGTCCTCGTTGGGCGCCGAGTTCTCGATTGCACGAACCAGTACCTCGACGGGGTTTTTTCCCGTCCTGAGGTTGATTATGTCAAAGGCCGCCTTTACGGTATTGTACACGTTGGTTTTCTTGCCTGCCATCCTGCCGGTGTTTTTTGCATAGCGCTTGCCAAAGTGCATCAGCTTGTTGCCCAGCCTTTCGACTATGTTGACGTCTGCCTTGTTGAACCGCTTTAGCGCGGAGCGCCCGAAGGTCAGGGGCATGATCATCTTTCTCAGCGAAATGGCGGTCTTGAGTCCGGGATCCCTGATCTCAATGTCAGAAAGGTCCCACTTTCTAAACAACATGAGGTTCTGGGTTTTTGCCATGCTCTTATCTCCTCGGCTTTTCCTTTTTTCCGATGACAAGCTCGTGCAGGGAGGTTCCGTTTACCTTGAATACCTTGAACCGTACGCCGGGAATGTCCCCCATCGCGCCGCCCTGTGTAGCGCCCATTCCCTCGACGTGGACCTCGTCGTGCTCGTCGATGAAGTTCATCGCGCCGTCCCGGGGCAGGAACGCAGTTACGGCCTTGCCGTTCTTGATCAGCTGGACCCTGACGCACTTTCTGACTGCAGAGTTTGGCTGCTTTGCGGCAATGCCCACCTTCTCCAGGACAATCCCCCTTGCCTGTGGGGCGCCGCCCAGCGGGTCTGCCTTTTTGTCAATGCCCAGCTCCCGTCTCTTGTAGGTAGAGATCGCCCAGCGCTGCTCCTTTCGCTTTGTCTTGAGAACCCTGCCTGCAAACAATCCCAGCGGCGACTTTGTCATGACTATAGCTCCAGTGCGGCCCTTTCCTGGCTGTTAATCAGAACGCTGCTAATGTCAAAGTACCTCTTGGCCAGGAGCCTCGCCTTTTCGGCATTTCGCCCCTCGCGCCCGACGACGATGCCCTTCTTTCCCGGGTCAACCACCACTATTGCCTGCATCGACCCGTCTGCGCGCTCGTTTATCTTTACCTCCGAGATCATCTTTCCGTTAAGCATGTTCTTCAAAAAGACCGCCGGATCAGCGTCGTATTCCACCAGCTCCACGCTTTTCTTCACGATGTTTTGGAGCGACTTTATGTGGGAACCTCCCTTGCCGATTGCCAGCCCCATCTTGCCGTTGTTGACGACAAAGATCACCCTGTTCTGCTTTTCATCCTCGACGCAGTCACGCGCAGTTGCGCCGGTTACATTTTGAAAAAGCGACATTAGCCGCATCTGATCAGTTGTAAGTTTGATTGCCTGTGTCATAATTGTTCCTTTTTTACTCCGACAGGCTCTGTCTCATTTAAACCTTGATTAAGATGTAACCCCATTATGCCGCTTCAGACTCTTTGATGATTGATGTTACGTTTGCCTCGGCCAGTGAACTGAGGGAGACCGCCGATATCCTAAACTGCAGGCCGCACATCTTTCCCAGCGCGACTGAGGTTCCCTCAAACTTTACGGTCGGCACCTTTTTTCTCTCTGCGGCCTCTGTAATCTTTTGCAGGGCCGCGTTGGTCAGTGACTGGGACGTTACGATTAGTTTTGAGTTTTCAATCCCTCCCAGAACCTCCTTTGCGCCAAACGTGCACTTTTCCTCCTTGATGCCGTCCTTTAGCGCCTTTTCTAGTATCTTGCCCATTATGCTCTCGTAATGTCGATCCTTTGGGAGACCTTTATAGGTCTATTGAAAGCACGGAACCAGGGCATTCATGAGTGCTAATTTGCCCCGGAACACGCCGGATGGTAGGATTTGACCGCATTTTGTATTATCGTCTTCCACTTGTTGTCACCCTGAATCCTGATTCCTGCCCCGTCAGCCGGGGTATCTTGCTAGCTAGGCACGAAAACCATAATTGCACATGCCAATTTGTGCCTGATTGATAGGGGTAGTGGCCACATACGGTCTATTGCTTCATTGCGTCTGATCTGGCGTGTGCACATGTTAAAGATTGGTTCAATCTGGATTGAAGATTTTCTTATTATGATGCAGTGCGTGGACGAGACAATGACTTTGAATGCAAAACAAAAACTGCTGGTTTTATGGATGGCAGCGGCCTGTTTGGTCGTCCCCGGCTCTGTACATGCAAGTCACGGCGTGGGTGCGGGATCTTGGAACCACGACTGTGAGATACACATGTCTCAGCCCGGTCAGATTCATGCCTGTCGAATCCGGCACTGATCCGTGCGATGGCTTGGTAGTCGTGGATGTTTGGAATTTCATGTCGTCACCAAGTTTGGAGTTTGACGAGGTTTTATCGAGTGCGGCAAATATGGCTATTGGTGCATCCAGCTTGCATTCCGGAACATGGGCCATCAGCCAAGTCGCAATACATGTGGGAGCTGCCATGGTGGACTCTGACATCAAGTTCAGCTGCAACGTGCACCGGGGCGACCGCGCCGGTGCAGATTGGTGGAAGTTCTGGGTCAAAGACTATCTGTCCACTGCGATCCATGAAACAGGCCACTCGATCAGGCCAGTACGTGATCCCAGCTCGGAGCTGATGCGCGGCGGTCACGGCATCGGTGAGGTATACCGGACCCCATCAGCATACGACACAGGTACCGTGGAATAGAAATATCCATGAACCGCAGAATCATACTCTCAGTAGTTGCAGCGGCGGTACTGCTGCCGGTACTCCTGCTGTTCATACCCGAACAGACACACGTGGAATACATACCACCAATGCTTCCACACACTGACAAGGCGGTGGCGATACAATACTCCGATGAGGCCGCATTCACGCTTCAGGAACGAGTGAAACACAGCGATCTGGTAATCGAAGGCGTGGTGGTCAGCATGGCATCTATGAAGAAGCAGGTAGATCCAGCCGATGATGATTACTGGGTTTTCACGATCGTCACGGTGAAGGTAAATGACATCTTCAAGGGTGATACAAAGGAGGAGACCGTAGACGTGCAGCTGTATGGCGGGGAAACTGACGATGTGATAGCTGTATTCGAGAGGCATGACGTCGGGATCAATGATGATGTCATGATGTTCCTGGAGAAAAGTCCGGACGGCATAGCTGGTGACAATTATGTCTTGGTCGGCCCAACATCTGGAATGTATCTGATCGAAGAGGACTCTGCCAAGCACTACTACGGAGAAATGTCGTTAACGGCCGGGGAGCTGAGGGACGCAGTAAAGGCAGCACATGGCCTCGACTGAGGCATTCTTATTTTCTTCTATGCGCGTAGATCTTTTCCGTTACAAGCCCTATGACCACGATGAGCAGGCCCGCTGCAAGGGCGCCTGTAAGCGACAGGCCGGCATCCGAATCCGCGCCGGGATCCATTCGAATGTTGGAATCTAGGAGTGCCAGCGGTACCAGGCCTGCAATGCCGATTGCCACGAACTTTACACCGCCTCGAATCCGCTTCAGCAGCCTGCCCTCATCCTCCTGCATTCCAGGCAACGCAAGCAGACCTCTGGGTATTCTATAGTGCCTGTGTTCCATGCCCCTACTGGTGATTCTCTTGTGGGTGGTATCAACTAGGCCGATTGATTCCATCTTGTGCAGGTGATGCACCACCAGATTTGGGCGCAGTTCTAGTTTTTTTGCAATTTCGTTTACGTACATCTCGCCGTTAATCAGTGCCTTGACAATGCTGCGGCTTGACTCGTTGCCAAGTATCTCTCCTAGCATCTTCAATGATTCATCCGAAGAAAAAACCCGGATCCTGAGATCCTCGTCCTTGCCCACGCTTGTATGTCTGCAGGCTGTTTTAAATACCGTGCAATCGTACCGATACGACTTGCCGTACTATGCCCGCTGTCTATACAGGTGCTATAGATTCACCAAAAGGATTACAGCAGAGCAGACACCCATCAGGGCGTACATGAACTTTCTATACCTGGGATGACGTGTTCTCAGCAAGCTACTTTACCACC
>CAYGCI010000107.1:0-4400 GCA_964348355.1 uncultured Nitrosopumilaceae archaeon
ACAAATAATTGAGGTTTTTCACGGGCAATCTGACCATGTTTTGACTCAAAGACTTCTGCGTGTTGCCATAGCCTACGCAAGTCCAAAGACGCCAAATATGATGCCTATGGTGACGGTGAACACCAAGCCAAGCCACCAGCCGTGCCTTTCATGGAACCTGGGTTTTGTCCTAGTCACACTGTATATGATAAACGATGGATAGTGAGAAGACAGCACGTTGATCCAGTCATCCACGGGGTGGTTATCAGAGCACTCTATGTCCTCCCAATACAGTATTTTTTCTTGGTTTCGTCCTGCATGGACTATTCTCGGATCCCCAAGAGTATGTCCAGTCACTTTCCCCACCTTGTTTTTAATCGGATTGGATGTGGAGGCAAGGGAGCATATTAGACTTTATGCGTAATCGGTTCAGATCTGGGACTATTACGAACAAATTCGCCTCATTCGGGTAGATTACGCATAAAGTCTATTATGAAAATTGTAACTAGCTTCACAGGGGCTTGACCGTAACACTTCTTATAAAACTTGAATGCCTCTGCAGTATTTCCTGCCCCTTCCTGTCGGCATCATCTATATCGACACACTCCAGCCTGACAAAATGATCCCCGGAGCCGTTCCGCCTCCTCATGTCCGTGATCTTATGAACCCTGTCAGGATACTCCCGTTCCATGTCTTTCATGACCTTGTTACATGTATCGCCGTCGACACACAGCACGTCAAACTGATACTCAGGCATGTGTTTTAATCCTCTTGCCTGCTTATTATTGTTATCTGGGTCGTCAGCTTGTGCAAGTCCTAGGAAACGTTGATTTACAGCAAGGCAGGACTGCTAACATGTCAGATGTTGACGCCAGCAAGACAGTATACCTCTTTACCCATGGACGGGCCGATCTTAGGGAAAAGGCCGTTGCCGCCCTGGAGGCAAGGGGATTCCCCAAGGACAAAATAGTCGATGCTGCCCCAACACAGGTCGGCAGCGCGGGAGACTATATGGCAATGCTGTGGATGCCTCCGAACCCGGATCATGTCAAAATCCAGGTGATTACAGGGGTAGAGGCAGTGGAGCCGGAGGGAATGATCGGGCTGTGGAAGGGGGTCTCAAAGGACGACCTGTTTACAGTTCAGCTCTAGCTGAACCCCACCCCAAATTTTTCTCCGTCAGGCAGCGGATCCATGTCTGCATTTTGCAGCTTGAGGTACACGAGGGACTCAAAGACCAGCTGTGTGGCAGCCTCGCCGCTTGCGCCAAACTCCGACCTGGCAAGGTCGTGATACTTTGACAGTATCGCGGGATCGTCCTCGTCAGGGGATACGCCGTCGGACTTTATCGCAGACGATATTGCCTTGATCTGCCTTTGGTACTGTGAATCGGTCAACCTTTGCACCTAGAGGTTTGCGATGATCTTCTTGATCCGGGTCACTATCTGGATTTTTTTGTTGATGCTCATCTCAGGCTCGGCGGTGACAAATACCGTGCGCTTGGGGGTATACACGACTAGCTGGCTTACGTGGTCCCGCTCCACATGCACGTACCTTACCTTGCCCAGGGTCCTGTCGAACTCCTTTCGCATCCTTCGCCGCTGGGCGATTTGCTGGCAAAAGTGCTCCTGCTCCCTCTGGGACTCAAGCGAGGTCTTGCCCTCCTTCATGATTCCCTCCACAATGTTCCCCTTTAGATCGATAATCCCCACAAAGCGCATCTTCGGGCTGAGGTTGATGATCTCACCGACGACCTCCTGCAGGTCAACCTGTTTTTTGGCCAATACAGCTGTAGATACCCGGGTGTTTATTTGGTTGTCGGTGGGTCACAGGCATGGAATCAGCGACGTTATAAAGTCTCCATACTCATCATCTGCAAACCTTATGGTCTCATACCGCTTTTGGGCGATGGCGACCTTGAGGGACTCAAAGTGGTAGCACCCGTCTTTGCCGCCCAGGCGTGAAAAATAGAACCCGGCGCACGAGCAGAACTCAAGGTCCGGCTCTACCCAGTACTCCCGCCCGATTCCTACAACGGTCCATATGCTCCGGTTGCTGGGCTCAAAGACATGCAGCTTTACGCGCCCCTGCCTGACGGTCTCTTGGATCCTCTCGTCGCCCTTCACAATAGATTAATGGCATGTCCAGAGTATATTCTTGATGGTCGCAACCAGGATGGTACCCTCAAGGCCGGCCCTGGTAGTCGAGGAGGAAAAAAGACACCTGGTGGTGGCGGATCTTCACATCGGCTTTGAGTCACGGCTGGCAGCAAACAACGTGTTCATCGGAGGCAACTCAACGGTCAAGGAGGCCATCTCCGAGATATCTGAGATGATCAGCGGCGAGAGAGTCGAGTCCCTGATTCTGCTGGGAGACGTCAAGGCAGGCATCAAGACGATCTCAAAGGCAGAGTGGCACGACGTTCCGCTGTTCTTCGAGGAGGTAAAAAAGCTGGCAGGCATAACACTGGTTCCCGGAAATCATGACGCCAACATCGAGAGGCTGATCCCAGGCGACATAACCTTGGCCAGCTCGTCCGGACTGGTACTGGGCAACGCCCTGCTCACGCACGGGCACACCATGCCGTCGGAGAACTTTTCGCACGTCGAGAAGATCATAATCGGACACGTGCACCCCGTATTCCTAGACGAGGACTCTGTGCTCAACGGGCAGAGGGTCTGGGTCTCAGCAAGGGCGCAGAAGGATGACCTGTTTCCCTCGGCCAGGGGCCGGATAGAGCTGCTAATGATGCCGTCATTTAACCGGTACCTTTATGCCGCGCACAGGCGGGGGCGCAAAAAATCAATCTCCCCCATAATGCAGAGGATCAAGAGGCTTGAATCGGCAAGAGTCGTCACGCTGGACGGCTCGATCATCGGAGACGGGAGCATCCTGGACCGGGTCATCGGCCCCCCCACAGGCGCCCCGCAAGGCGAAGTCCGCAGCTAGCCGGGTCCGCCCGCACCGCCACGAGCCGGGCCGCACCCGAAGACCCGGGGCCTAGCCGTACGTGTTGTACGGCTCCAGTGGCTGCTTGGTGGTCTCGTTGTCTCGGAGCCACTCCAGGGTCTTGACAAAGGACTCGGCAAGCTCCACCGTAGTCAGCACAGGTATGCCCAGCTCGATGGACTTGCGCCTGATCTGGTACTCGTCGTTTAGCATCCCGACGTACTTTTCAAGCGTCGAGGTGCTCGGGATGTTGATTATAAAGTCGATCCTCCTCTCGTGGAGCAGCTCAGATATGTTTGGCTTTCTTTGGGGCTCGCTGATCTTGTGGACGATCTCTATGCCCCCGAGCTTTTGCTCAAAGAACTCGGCAGTGTGCTCGGTTGCAAGAATCTTGAATCCCAGACCCCTCAGGGTGGCTACTGCATGCAGTATCCTCTCCTTGTTCTCGGCGCCGCCCACCGTAATCAGCGCAGTCCCGCTTGAGGGGAGCTTGTATCCCACCGAGATGAGGCCCTTTGAGAGCGCGTCGTAGAAGCTTGTGCCAAAGCAGGCGGCCTCGCCGGTCGACTGCATCTCAACGCCGAGCACTATGTCTGCGCCGTCCAGCTGCATAAACGAGAACTGCGGGACCTTGATTCCGTGGTTGGGTATCCTCTTCCAGGCATCGTCGGCAACCGCGGGCAGCTCCCCCCCGAGAACCGCGCGTGCTGCCAGGTCAATCAGGTTTATTCTCACCAGCTTTGACACAAAGGGCATCGAGCGCGAGGCCCTGATGTTCAGCTCGATGACATACACCTGGCCTTCGCTTACTAGGAACTGCAGGTTAAAGGGCCCCCTCACGTTGAAGGTCCTTGCGATCTTCTTTGTATAGTCAGTCACGGTCTCGATAATCCTGTTGTTCAGCCTCCACGGGGGGATGCACATCATGGCGTCGCCGGAGTGGACGCCTGCGCTGTCAATGTGCTCTATGACTGCGCCGATGACTACGTTTCTGCCGTCAGATACGCCGTCAACGTCGAGCTCCAGCGAGTCCAGCATGAACTTTGATATGACGACCGGATGATCCGGGGACAGGCTGGTGGCGTTCTCGACGTATGTCTTGAGCTCGCCGGCGTTCCAGACCACCTTCATGGCAGCGCCGCTGAGCACGTACGAGGGCCTGACCAGTACCGGGTACCCGACCTCCCTGGCAAAATGCTTGGCCTCGGCCATCGTGGAGAACGCCTGCCACCTGGGCTGCTGTATGTGGAGCTTGTCCAGCTCGCCGCTAAAGACGGACCTGTTTTCTGCGCGATCGACGTCCCGTGCAGACGTGCCGATTATGTTTACGCCGGCATCGGCAAGCCCCGGGGCCAGGTTGTTTGCAGTCTGCCCCCCGACGCAGGTTATGACGCCACTTGATGACTCAAACTCGGTTATGTCCATGATGCGCTCGTGGGTCAGCTCCTCAAAGTACAGCCTGCTGCAGATGT
>CAYGCI010000108.1:0-4229 GCA_964348355.1 uncultured Nitrosopumilaceae archaeon
CGGGTTTTTAAACAACCAACAACGGGCCGGCCCCCACGCCCGGGTTTTGTTTTTTCCCCCCACGGGCGGGGGGGGGGGGGCTCGTCGACACGGCCGTCCGAACCCAGCAGAGCGGGTACATGCAGCGCAGGCTCATCAACGCACTCGAGCACATAAAGCTGGAGTACGACGGGACCGTGAGGGATCCGCACGGGCACATAGTCCAGTTCCTGTACGGGGAGGACGGCATCGATGTCGCAAAGAGCGATCACGGCGAGGCATTCAACGTCGAAAGGCTCATCGAGTCCGAGAAGATCATCGACTCTGGGGCCAGGGCCTCAAAGGACGAGGTTGCGACCGCCGTCAAAAAGTACACAAGGACCTTCAACCCCCGGCTCCGGGAGATGGTGGCCGACGCCCTGACGGGGTCGGGCCTCAGCAAGTCCGGAGTCGACAAGGTCGGAAAAAAGGGGCTGGATCTCTACAACAAGGCAAAGGTCGAGCCCGGGCAGGCAGTCGGGATCATAACCGCGCAGTCAATCGGCGAGCCCGG
Source organism: uncultured Nitrosopumilaceae archaeon (assembly GCA_964348355.1). Classification (GTDB taxonomy): domain Archaea; phylum Thermoproteota; class Nitrososphaeria; order Nitrososphaerales; family Nitrosopumilaceae; genus JAWVZS01. Next base: position 533 of record CAYGCI010000108.1, read on the forward strand.
CACCCAGATGACCCTGAGGACCTTCCACTTTGCGGGAATCCGGGAGAGAAACGTGACGCTGGGCCTTCCCAGGCTCATAGAGCTGGTCGATGCCAGGAAAAAGCCGGTCACCCCCACGATGGACATCTATCTTGACCCCGACTCTAGGAAATCCAAGGAGAGGGCCATCGAGGTCGCGCGAAACGTGCTGCAGACCAAGGTAAGCGCGCTGGTCACCGACACCGATACCGATTACGCGACTGAGATAAGGCTGAACATTGGCCAAAACAGGCTGCGCGACCGGGGCTGTACCATGCAGGACGTCGAGGACGCGCTTGCCCCCAACAAAAAGTTCAAGTCCGAGGTCCTGGGGGATACCATGATCCTCAAGCTGGTCGAAGAGTCCGACGCCCCGACCGTGATTACCATCAGGAACAAGGTCCTGAACACGACCGTGAACGGGGTTCCAGACATAGAGCGCGTGACCCTGGTGCAAAAGGACGACGAGTGGGTCATCCAGACGACCGGCTCCAACCTGCCCAAGGTTCTGGAGGTTCCGGGAATCGACAGGACCCAGGTAAGGACCAACAACGTCTTTGAGATTGCAAGCACCCTGGGAATCGAGGCCGCACGCAACGCGCTGATCAGCGAGCTGAGAAACACCCTGGAGGACCAGGGCCTCGAGGTAGACCTGCGGTATATAATGCTCGTATCTGACCTGATGTGCTCGCGCGGATACATGCAGCAGATCGGCAGGCATGGCATTGCCGGCACCAAGGACAGCGTCCTGGCAAGGGCCGCATTTGAGATCACGGTTCCGACCATCGCGCATGCCGCACTAGGCGGCGAAATCGAGCAGCTCAAGGGCGTCACCGAAAACGTCATCGTTGGAAGCAACATCCCGATCGGCAGCGGCACGGTAGACCTGTACATGCAGGTAAGCAAGAAGAAATAGGCCCCTCCTTACTGCGTCCGAGCGCGCCAAGGCAGCCTAGTCCCTCGTGCCTGAAATCGGGATTGTGCAGCAGGCCATTTTTGGCATGAGACCTTATGCGTAATCGGTTAAAATCAAAAATCAGGCGTCTTTTACGTCATTTTTGGCAATTACGCATAAGGTCTAGTGCTCTGCCTAGTTGGGATAGTCAGCTGGGCATGCCGCCGGATGACGCGCTTAGAAGGGCGGCATAAAGGCTCTTTGGGATGAACCGCGGGCGGGCAGGTAAGACCTTGCCCCCCGAGCGACACTGCAGGCCAGAACCTTGATCACCGTGCCTATCGCGCCGCATTCCAGGGATGGGGCAAACTCTTACCGAAGACTGCCTGACAAACTAGATTAATGGCAGGGATGTACCCAAGATTGGCGTTGATCTGGCTACTCTTCCTGCTGCCCCTTGCATCTGCCGAACCCATACCCGACTATGACAACCCGTACTCGCCGATCTTCTTTGATCAGCCGGCCTACAGCTGGACCGACAAGGTTACAATCACCATAGTCGCCCCAAGCTGGAACACGGACAGGCATCTGATCGATGCGATTGGAAACGAGCCCGAGCACCCGGTAAAGGTCTCGACGCGCGGCTTTTCGCTGGACCAGTACAAGCTTGCAGAGACCGATGCAAACAGCGGGATATTCTCAGGGGAGGTAATCCTTACGGGATTCCACCACGATGTCGACGGCGATGGCGACCCTGATACGGCCCCGAGAACGTCGGGCGGCGGGCCGACCAACGGGTTCCTGGAGACCGAACACGATTCTGCGATTACAGTCTCGTTTGAGTTTGCCGACGGCGTGGTCGTCGCCGAGTCTGCGCCGATCTCCTGGAGCGTCGGAACCATAGAGTTTCTGGACGAATATCCAGACACCCATCAGCGCCTTACAGTCCGCGTGCATGATCCGGACATGAACCTGCATCCCGAGAGGATCGACGGGTTCGCAGTCGACGTCTTCTCCAACACCGATCTGGCGGGAGCAAGTTTCGACGTGACCGAGACGGATCCTGACTCTGGCCTGTTCGAGGGCACAATCCTGCTTGAGCCAAACCCGCATAACGGACACCGCGTTTTTGCGATGCCCGGAGGAACCGTATCTGCCTGGTATCAGGATCGCACGCTGCCCCTGCCCTATGACATATCAGACGAGCTTGCCATCTCCGCACAGGTCCTCCTGAGACATGATGCCGGGGCCACCGGGAGGGCACAGATACTGGACGTCTCGCTGGCTGACAGCTCCGGAGGGCCGCTCTCAAAAATATCGCCTGGCCAGCAGGTCCAAATCGTAGGCGAGATAAAAAACAGCCAGGAGTTCGAGCAGCCCTTTGCCTTCATCGTACAGGTGAGGGATTCGGACGGCACGGTAAGAAAAATATCGTGGACATCCAGCTCCCTTCCCCCCGGGGGAGCCGTGGAGGTCTCCCAGATGTGGGTGCCCGCGCTTGCCGGCAGCTATACGATGGAGTCCTTTGTATGGGAGTCTGTCCCCTCGATGGTTCCGATATCGGAGCACAAGACAACCCAGGTTCATGTCCGATAGCCGGCTGCAGTCTTGGCACAAACCCAGAAAAACCCCCTGCTGTGGACAGCATCCCGGTGGATTTTTGATATGGTGTCACCTCCCATGGATTGTACCGCCTTGACCCTCCAGATGTGCCTGACTCGTGGCTGTGCAGGCGCCTGTACGCGGGCAACTAGCATGGACTTCAAGTCCGGAACCGTTTTGCGTGGCGCCCATAGGACGGGCTGTTGGTGCGGATCCCGCTAGAATAGGAACGCTTTTTTTCGCACACTTTTTGAGTCAGGCGGTCAAATCACAGATATGAGCAAGAAAACATGGGGCGCACAGGACAAGATAGAGATAGTCATGGGGGCACCTCAACACCAACATCGAGACGGCAGAGATGTGCCGCCGCCACAACCTCTCCCCCATGACGTTTTACCAGCGGAGGGAGCGCTTTTTGCAGGCAGGACGCACCTCACTGTCGGGCAGGGGCCACAAGTCAACAGAGGAGCGGCAGCAAAAGGAGATCGAATCGCTCAAGAAGATAGTCGGGGAGTGCGCCGTGGCCAATGCGGTATTAAAACAAACCTTGGAGGCAGGCAGAAGGTGACGGCTGCAACCGAGATGAAGAGCAGGGGCTGGAGCACGCGCAGGACGTTACAGTACCGCGGGGCGAGCCCCATTTAACACCTAGCGCGCGAAGCACATGAAAATGAAGGGGTTGATCCATCACCCTGACACGGCTGGGGTGTTTTTATCCTGTGTTCAACTACTGATTACGCATAAAGTCTAATCAAATTCATGACAACAATTCCAAGATGTAACGACTGTTTCTTTTGTTTTGTTTTAGCACGTTTTAAAATCTTAATATCGTCTTCTCGCATGTTTGATTTTTTTAATAATTTAACAACATCGTCGATCTCCTCAGGACTAATGACATTGCTTTTTTTCATCACTTTTAATAATCCAAGCAAGCCTGTGAATTCAATTCCTAATTCACTAGCCTTAGATCTGGCCCTGCCTTGAAGAGGTGAAAAAAGGTATGTGGTCACGTCTCCTTGCGAGCTAGGCACGAAAACCACAGCCATGCACCTAATTCGTGCCTGACTGATGGGGGTAGGTGACCTCGTACGAAAAAAGACTTGGAATAAATCCCAACTCCAAAAATCATTCTATCTTGCTTGAAATTTCTGATATTTTTTCAGATTCGTTTTCAATCATCCC
>CAYGCI010000109.1:0-4213 GCA_964348355.1 uncultured Nitrosopumilaceae archaeon
AACAGTTTTCTACAAGATCTTCTATTCCTGCTGAAATTATATATCCCTCAACATTGATTCCAGATTTTATACAATCAGGATCATTTAAGACATATCCTTGCAGTTCTTTAATGAACGAATCCACTCCTTTGTATGGTTTGATTTTTCTTGCAAGATCCTGCATTTTCTTGGGATTATTTTGCTTAATTTTTCCGTCCTTCATCATCTTTAAAATTTCATGAAGGTATGCCTGGGGCGGATCCCATCCCTTTTGAATAAAATCTCGATCAATGTAATTCCAAAATTCCCTTAAATTAACCTCATTTTCTTCAAGCAAAAAGTTAGTTGTGTCATGAACCAAAGTACCATCACAGTCACAAATTATGGCTATTGTGTTATGCATATTGATAAAAAGAATGCTTACAGTAAAAATGATCCTATGAAAAACAGGCTCTGATTATTCTTAACTTCTTGGGCACTCCTTCAGACTCAAATCCTGCACCCGACCTTATGCGTAATCGCGGGGATCAAAGTACCCAGATAGCAAACTGACGATGATCACAAAACCTGTCATTTTACTGTATTTTCAGGGTACATCGGAACTGTTGAGCTCGCAGATCGTATTAAATAAAATACCGTGGAATTAGAACCCACGTGACATCCTGATGTGGCAGGATCTCGCCGGTCTCTCAAACCGGTGGGATAAACCGCTACCCGACATTAGACTTTATGCGTAATCGACCTGAATGAGATGAATTTGTTCCTAACAATCCTGGATCTGCACCGATTACGCATAAAGTCTATTACCGTTTTTCTGCAGACTGTCGACCTTAAAAATCGTAAACCGTTAACGGTAAACCGCCCAAACCCAACCTTTTTCTAATCTCTTTCCGCATGAGGTGTAGTGAAACTAATCGTTGCAGGCGTCTTGATTGCCGTCCTTGCAGGCAGTGCAGGCCTTGCACATGCACAGTCCAACGATGAAATACCGGCATGGATCAAGACCCTCGCGTTGGCCTGGGGTGAGGATGTCATATCCGATGCCGAGTTTATCAATGCAATTGAGGCGCTGATTGAGATGGGAGTTATCAATGTTGGTGGTGAAATGGGGGATGTCGTTAACCTTCCTGGTGGTGCTGTTGTTGAATTGCCTGACGGTTGGGGTAGTGCGAGTACCACGTTTCCGTTTAAGGTTACCGCGCTGGCTGAACAGGGTTCACAAATACTGGACTTTATCTCCGCTATCACCGACTCCCCATTTCTAGCTCTGGCTTACACCATGAATGAGGATCTGTATTCATCCCCAGAGCCCGCGATATCAATACTACCAATGCATACTTCAAGCGACACGCCCAAAGATGCATATATTGAGTATCACAATAGGCTGACTCTTAGGTTATCCATGTGGGGCGACTGCCTTGATGACCATGAGCTTGCTGATTGTGTGAATCAGTACAACGCCAGTCAGTTGGGATGTACACGTGAGCAGTGGGTGCCTAATCTTGATCTGAGTGTATGCGTGGAGGGGTTGCCTGAGCAGGATTCGGAAAGGCAGTTGTTTGATAATCACTACCGTCCTGGTGAAGTGATCGATATTTCTGTGGCGCTAAGTGAATCTTATTCGGTCAGAGATGGGATAGGTGAATATTATATACGTATCATTGGAGATGAGGATGGCGTTGCAGTAACTGAAGGTAGGGTGATCATGGCGCCTGACGGAAAGCAAGCCTACCTAATGGCGTTTGCTAACCTAGACACAATCGATGATGAAATGTATGATACCTATCTAGATGTGTTCGAATCGTTCACGTTCACCGGTTAACGGTTTACCGCCCAAACCTAACCTCTTTTTACTTTTGATGCAATACTAAATTAGCGGTAATGGTAGGATTTGCACCTATTGGAATGACGCCATATCCCAAGCATAATCGGCCACATACGGTTCCCAGCCTGTCCTCCGAGTCCTGCCAAACTCTGATCAAAAAGCCCCCTGTCACGAGTTTTTCCTTAAATTATTTTCCTGCATTCTACACCGTCGTACATTCCAGTATAGCGGCCTGCTGTGTACGGGTGCATGACTGGGAGATCAACAGCTGAAACGAGCGTCGAATGATGCCCGCGACATCTCCCCCCTTCTCAGAATACCCGGCATTGCAAAAAACGTACGGCCTCCTTTCGGACTGTAGAGCCAAATCCGTACCACAACAGTGTCTTAAATTGATTTCACAAAATAACATGTGTGCTGAGGATAGGACTGGACATCGGAACGGGATTCGTAAAGTGCGTCTCAAACTACGGCTCTGTACGCTTTCCGTCCGTCTACGTAAAGCGCGTCCACGGGCACTGGACAAGCAAGGACTCCGAGATGGTCGGGGCAAAGGCACAGGCCGTGCTGTCCACGATGGGGGCCTCTGCCATAAGCCCAATCCGCAGGGGAAGGCCAGACCAGAGATACCAGAGGCATGTCGAGATGCTCCTGAAAGAGACGATGACCCAGCTTCGCATGCTTGCAAAGATTCCTGCAGAGAAGCGATTCTTAATTAGCAGGTTTTGACCCACCTGTGCACAAATCCGTACCTGACGGATCAAAATACCGGCAAAACCGGATACAAATCATGTGTTTGATCGATAAACTGACAAAAAACCCAAGGAAGTTCCGGATGTTTACGGGAATGACCGAGGCCGAGTTTGACCAGCTGTGCACCGAGGTGCAAAAGAGGTTCCCCGACACCGAGGAAAAAACGGCTCTCAAGGCCCGGCCGCGTGCGCGATATCGGCGCAGGAAGGCCCTTTGCCCTGGATCTGAGGCACCGCGTATTGCTGGTCCTGTTCTACTACAGGACGTACGTCTCCCAGGACGTGGCGGGCGCCGTGTTCGGCATAGGACAGGCCTCGGTCTCGCGCTCCATAAGCCTGACCGAGCCCCTGCTAAAGCAGTGCCTGCCTATCCCGGAGAAGATCTATGAGGGCTCCAAGAGGATCTCATCAGTCGAGGAGCTCGAGGAGCTCTTCCCCAAGATGGTGTGCATGACTGACGCCTCCGAGCAGCAAATAAGCAGGCCCAAGCTAAAGGACATGGAAAAGTCTCACTATTCGGGCAAAGCAGGCACGCACACGGCCAAGGTCCAGTATACGATCGGCATACGCGGCGACATAACGTACAAGACCCCGCACTCGCCGGGGCGCGCCAACGACATCAGCATATACCAGATGAAGCATCCAACGTTCTGGAGCGGCGGCAAGGACGGCGAGAGGCTACGGCACTATCTGGACCGCGGATACCAGGGTGCGCAGCACGTCGATGCAGGTACGGAGGTGATACTTCCCATCAAGAAGAATCCCGGCGGCAAGCTGACCGACGAGCAAAAAGAGTACAACAGAATACATTCGAAGATACGCGTGCTCGTGGAAAATGTCATACGCAGGATCAAGACGTTCAGGATAATGAGCTACAGGTACAGAAACCGGCTCCGAAAATACGATCTGGCCAACAGTATCGTGTGCGGGCTGGTCAACCTGAGGATACTGGGACGGATGGCCGCTACGGCCTGACAAATACGGCAGAAAGCAACTACAACCTGCCATTCGTAATTTAATTGCGGATCGCTTCTCAGGGGAGGACAAGGCCGTCCGGGCCGCAGTCGGCCTGCCGTACCACGCATTTGACTACCGGGATCCCATGGTCAGGCTGGTCAAAAAGACGCTGGGCGCAGAAAAGTGCATAGTTGTAGCGCAGGCATCGGGCACCCTGGTGGATCTCGGCCGGGAGAGCGGCATCGTGGTATCGATAGGACAGGGCACCACCGAGATTATAGTAATAGACGACCTGGAGGTCATCGACGGGGAGAGCTCCGGGTGGGCGTCTGGCTTTGTCACAAAGAAGATCGGCAAGTTTGCGCACCTGGACATACCCAGGCTGGTCAGGAACCACGACGTGTGCAAGCCGTACTCCAAGATAATGGCAGAGAACCTCGTCCGAGAGATCTGCGAGGTGTCAGAAAACTATGATAACAGGTACCCGATCGCGCTGTCAGGTGGCGGGCTGCTGATTCCCGGAATGAACGACGTGCTGCTATCGGGGCTCAAAAAGTTCAAGGTCATGATTCCAGACGATCCAGTGATGAGCAACGCCCGGGGCCTGTACAAGATGGCGGACTGAGCTAGAACCACACAATATTTTTTGGTAATACGTAGTCATTTGGCCGAGCGATTTACTAACAGATCCGCCAATACT
>CAYGCI010000110.1:0-4210 GCA_964348355.1 uncultured Nitrosopumilaceae archaeon
CTTAACGGCTCGGATCCGACGTTTTTCCGCTTTGTGGAGTTTGGCAAGGAGCTGTCAAAGCACGGCATCTGCTGCAGGATGGTCAGCAACAACAAGAAATTCGACGGATACCCCAACATTCCAGACAGCGACTGGTTCTCCGGAAGGAAAAAATTCAAGTCGCTTGTCGCAGAGTTCCGGCCGGACTTCGTCATGACCGACATGAGGCATCACTTCGGACTGTCGGCAATCAAGGAGGGCATTCCCCTGATATACTGCGTGAAGGGGGATTTCTGGGGCGAGGCGGCGGCGGAGCTGGCGGCGGCGTCTGATTCGACGCTTTATGACGCGGCCCTTCTTCGGCGGCACCTGATCCAGAGGGCGGAGCTGGATACTGCGTCCAATTTGACGCTTTATGACGCTGTCGTAAGGCGCCTGACCCGGTTTATTGGGAGGCGGCCGGATACTGCGTCCGGTCTGACATTTTCTGACGCACAGGCGAGCATACGCGACAGCCTGGCAACTGTCAGCAGGTGCATAGACGGCGCCAGGCTGGTTCTGACACACTCCAGATACATGGAAAATCTCACAAGGGCGCGGTTCCCGCACAAAAAGATCTCAACGGTGCACCTGTACATCAATGCTGACACCATGCGCCCCGCAGGGAGAGGCATGGATCTGAGGCATCCGTGTGTGGGGCTTGTGCAAAAGGCAGACGTGCTTGGAAAGGCAAGGGAGATGCTTACCCTGGAAGGCGTCATAGCGTCGATGCCCGAGGTCACGTTCTACTGGGCAGGGGGCGGGTGGTTTGAGGATATAGTCCTGTCAAAGCTGGACAAATATGAAAATTTCAGGCATCTCGGATGGATGGAATACCCGGACGGGGTAAGGGAGTTTCTGTCCTCAGTCGACATATACGGCCTTGCCAGCGGAATGGACGGGTTCGTATCGACGGTGCTGGAGGCGCAGCTGCTGCAAAAGCCGGTGATTGCCACCAGGGCCGGGGGAATCCCGGAAACGCTGCTGGAGGACAGGAGCGGGTTCCTAGTCGATCCGGGGGATCATGATTCATGGAAGGAGAAGATCGAGACGCTGCTCGGCGATCCCGAGATGATGGACAGGATGGGGAAGGAGGGACGGAGGCATGTTGAGAAGAGCATGTCCGTCCAGGTAATGGCGCGCGAGTTCTGCGATGCGATCAAGACGCTACGGGGAGGTGATTGTGGCTGAATTCATCAGAATTACTGAAAACCGTGCTGTGCTATCGACGAGACGTACACAAAAAATTCAAAAATGTGCAGTCAAACGGATGAGACTGTACGAATCCCAAAGACCGGTACCAAGGGGAGCTGCAACGGCTGCCTGCAGAACGAGCAGCGCACTCTGGCCCTTGCCGGCTACGTGCGGGGAAATGGCGTACTGCCTGATCCTGCGGCGGATCCTATAGTGACGATTAAAAGTTTTTGAGCACATGCGGGCATAAACTACGCAGGAAGGCGTCTTTTGATGATCAAAGACTTTCAATCGCCACTATACATTGGGCAGAGTGAATCCTGCACTGGGTTCGCTGCTCTCCTTGGCCCGCCGGATAACCGTTCGATGTGAGGCCGCCTCCGCTTGACCAGTCAGGCGTGAATCCTCATATGGCTGTGGTTTTCATGCCTGGCCCGCGAGGGGACGCGGCCTCACACGCCACTTGTGACAAAACCCCAGATGTAACCCAAATTCATTCGGATCGTCCACGATCCAATTATATCCGAAAACCATGACGGTATAGCGAGTCCAGATGTCCAAGCCCCAAAGATACAGAGTCAACCCGGAATTTACAGGCCTTGAAAGATTTGTCTGGGAGGGCCTCAACAGCATTGGCAGGTCCATACCGCAGATAGGGCGGGAGGAAAGACCGATCGTCTCCGGCGACGAATCCAACACAGAGTCAATGAACAGTCCAATATGGCACAGCAAGGCCGAGCTGGATGAATATGTGGCAAGATCACTTGGGATAAATCAGGACGACTATCCAAGGGATAAGGGAAAGAATCCGTTCTACAAGGCAGTTGCAAACGAGGTGGGAAGGCTGCGCAGGGCAGGAATCCTGATAGACTGGAAGCGTCTCCAAAAACAAAACACGGGGATGGGGGTGTGGAGGCTCGACAAGCAAAAGCTTGAGGCATACGCGGACAAGCGTGTGAGGTCGGAGATAAAAAAGAAGAATTTTTACTCTGCCGGATCAGAGTCGATGGTATACGTTAGGGCAAAGCAGGATGCCTTTCGAAGTGAGCTCTTGGCCGAATATGGGAAAAAATGCGCCTTGTGCGGGTTCATGATGCCCGAATACACGATAGGCGCCCACATCGTACCCTATTCTGTAATGCGTGTAAAAGAGCCCCAAAACGCCATGAACCCCACCAACGGACTGCTGCTTTGCAGGTTCTGCGACGTTGCATTTGAGAACGGAACAATAACAGTTGAACAGGACCTAGGAATAAGCATATCCGAGCTGCTCAGGGACCGAAGGGAGGAGATCATAAAGAAATGGATCGCGCCGATACCCTCCGAGCTGCGCATAAAAAAGAACGCAAAGTATCCGCCGGATTCCAGATACCTGAAATGGAAAAAGGATCTGCTGGAAATGAGGCAAGACCATGACAAAGAATGAGCCCAAAAGGCCTGGCAGGGCTCGCTGCCTGAACGCCCAAATGTCGATACCGGGGACGGGAAGGGATGAATCCCCCTCCGGACAAAAGACGTTCAAAAATGCGTTTGCACCCCAGATGGAAGACGGCAAGCTTGGCGTGATAACCGGGCCGAGATCCACCGTACTCATCTTTGATGGCCCCCTTGGAAGGTGCGCGATGCAGTTGGGGTGGAGCTTGAAAGGCTTGCAAAGATCATGCTGCCCGCAAGAAGGCCCGGCATCGCATTCTGATTTCCCGGTGTGAAGGCCTTCCAGTGCCTGCCTGACGTCGTCGGGATTTTTCCTGGTCCATCCGCAAGCCCCCCCGCAAGCCTGCAGATCCTGGGGGCTTTTTGACTTGCATCGGCAGGCCGCCCTTGGTCGTATGCCGGACATCCCGCCGCGACCCGCCTTTTATCAGCGGACTAAAATAGCTCCGCAAAAAACCGGCTTTTAGATTGAATCAAAGACTGGCAAACTTCTCCAGGACTGCCGGGCCCGGGATCCTGTTTGCATGTACCGCCATAGGCGTATCCCACCTCGTACAGTCGACCCGTGCCGGCGCCGAGTTTGGCCTGATGCTGATCGGCTTTGTAGTGCTTGCCAACATCCTGAAATATCCGTTCTTTGAGTACGGCTCTCGATATGCAAGTGCGACGGGCACCAGCATAATCGACGGGTATCAAAAGCTGGGAAGGGGCGCACTGTGGCTTTACTTTGCAATCACGACGGCCTCGATGTTCTTTGTCACCGGTGCCGTGGGGTTTGTAACTGCCGGGTTCTTCCAGAACCTGTTCCAGGTGGAGTTTCTTCAGGAATGGACCATCGTAATCCTGTTTGCAATATGCGTCCTGATCCTGGCAGTAGGCAGGTACAGCGCGCTGGACGGCATCATCAAGATCATCGCCATCGTGCTTTTGATCTCCACCGTCTCCGCATTCTTGTTTGCAGTATGGAACGGCCCGGTCACACCGGCCGAGGGGTTTGTCCCGAGGGAGCTGTGGGATGATGCGGGAATCTTCTTCCTGCTGGCACTGATGGGATGGATGCCTACTGCCCTGGACCTTTCCAGCTGGAACAGCCTGTGGACACTGGAGAGGATGAGGCAGACAAGGTACAGGCCGAAACTCGGCGAGACCCTCTTTGAGTTCAGGATAGCCTATGTCATAACGGCCGCCCTGGCAGTGATGTTCGTCACGCTGGGCTCCCACATCTTCTTTGGCTCGGGGGAGGAGCTCTCAAACAACAATGCGGACTTTGCCCAGCAGATAATCACACTGTATACGCAGACTATTGGCCAGTGGAGCTATATCATCATCTCGGCCTCTGCCTTTACCGTGATGTTTGGAACCATAATAGCAGTCTTTGACGGGTACTCCCGCTCCCTCAGGCGCACGACGGAGCTGCTGTTTGCAGGGAGCCACTCCATAAGGACCCGGCCCAGGGCGGTCAGTGCCGCGTTCCTGCTGGTGCTGGCTGCCGGCTCCCTGATCGTCGTGTTCTGGTTCGGAAACAACCTGCGCGAGCTGGTGGACTTTGCAACGGTCCTCTCCT
>CAYGCI010000111.1:0-4117 GCA_964348355.1 uncultured Nitrosopumilaceae archaeon
ATAAACCTTCACAAGACGTGTAATCAGGCGAAATTTTCAATGATCGTCAGTATAGTCAGTCAGCGGTGGCCTCATTCCGCCAAACCACCACGTGCTATGCCAAGCAGGCCTGCTATGCGGCCTGCGGCCTCTTCTGGGTGGTATCGGACAATCTCTGACCACTCTACCATGATGCCCTTCCATCCGTCCGTATGCCACTCCCCCAAGGGCAGTGCCTGCCCCAGGACTTTCTCGTTGAACGGCCATGGACTCACGTACAGGTAGGGCATCAGATGCCCCCGATCCCCCGGGGATATTCCCGTCCCGATTTGCCCGCCTGAGTCTCCCACAAACCACTCCACCGAGAGGTCAAAGTGGTGCGGCCACAGGTGAACCTGCGTGAACCTGCCCTCCAGTCCCATCCGGATGATCTCCAGGATTTTTTTGGCGTGTGCTGCAAAAAACCTGTACAGATCCAGGTCCTCCTGTCTGGGGTTCTCTAGTGGCCCGACCTCGACGTCGACGCCCGTCCTTTGCAGTACGTCCCTTATTGACCCAGAGATGTCGCCGCCCAGGACATCTACAAAGTGTCCCACCTCGTTGTCAAAAAACAGCAGCCTTCCGGCAGCCAGGTGGATTTTGATCTCCGCCCTGTTGTTTAGAATCCCCGTCGTAATCTCGTCGCCGCTAAAGTACAGCGACTGGTGCCCGAAATGCGGCAGCTCCTCGATCTGGCACTCCTTTATCCTTGCAATCACCCTGCAGATCTGCTGCAGTTCCGCCGTCCTCAGCGGCCGCCTGCCTTGCATTATGTCCTGCTGTGCCCCCGGCCGTTAATATCTGTGCGCTATTCTCCTGCCCGCGCCCTGTGCGGATGCAGCGACCTCCTCTTGATGATGGATACCACGCCCACGCCCACGCCGATCGCAGAGAATACGATGTACGGCGAGTCGTTTCCGTGAAACTGGGAGATGTACCCTGCGGCCATGGGCCCCACCGCCCAGCCTATCCCAAAGACCGTCTCATACGCCCCGATTATTGCGCCGGAGATCTCCCTTTTCGTCCTGGTCAGGATTACCTCCAGCGTAAGCGGGAAGAATGTGCTGAGCCCAAACCCCATGAGCAGCAGCGATGCGGCAAACCCCGCGACGGACTCGGCCTCGTACGCAACGAACAGTCCGGCCGCTATGGAGAACGACGCCGCGATCAGGGTGGGCGCCGTATGTCTTGCCAGCCTGCCCCCGACTGCCAGCGTTGCGACCCTGGAGATTCCAAAGACAAAGTACAGCAGCAAAATGTCCGCATCTGACACTGCGTTATCGTCCAGGAATGCCGGAAATATTGCCAGAATCATCCCAAACGACGCCGTACAGTAGGCCAGCATCATGATTATGGTTGGAAACCTGGCAAACTGCACCAGTGAGCCGAACGAAAAGCCGCCATGCCTTCTTGCAATCCCGGTCCTTGCGGACATCAGCGACGTGATTATCGCAGCGGCCAGGACCACTGCAGTTATCTGGAACAGCGCCCTGTATGCAACGTCCATGCCCTCCACCAGGAGGTTTCCCAGCAGCGGGCCTGCCATGAAGCCGATCACAAAAAACATTGCAAACAGCGAGATGTTTCTGACCCTGTCTCTTTCCGGACTCGCGTTTGAGATTATGGACTCGCACGGGGGCCAGAAAAACGCGTGGGCGACGCCCGTCATTGCTCGGTATGCCATGATTTCGGGGACCGACTGCGCAACCGACAGCAGGTAGACTGAGACCGAGTTTAGGACTGCCCCCGATGCAAGCAGGTACGAGTTGTTGAACCTGACCAGCAGGATCCCCACGAATAGCGGGATGAACATGTATGGGACGAAGTTTGCCAGTCCTATGAGGCCCAGCTCCGAGTACGAGGCGCCGATGTCGTTTTTTGCAAACACCGGCAGCATCGGACCGTGCATGCCGTAGGACACCCCTATGACGAGGCCCGTGACAAAGACTAGCAACAGTACCGGCTTCATTTGTATGCGGCAACCATTATTGCCCCGCCCATAAGATCCTTCTCAAACTCCACCCTAGAGAACCTTTCTGACAGCATCCCCTCAAGCCTCCTGTTCTGCGGCCACCGCCTGAACGTCCCGTAAAGCGTGCCGAACTTTAGCCCCAGCCTGCCTCCTGCCACGAGCGCAATGACTGGCAAAAACACCCGCAGGTACACGGCAACGCCTGCACGGACTAGCGGCTCGTCGGGCTTGCCTAGGTCAACAATGACAAGCCTTCCCCCCCTCTTTAGCACCCTGTGGAGCTCTGAGATTGCAACCCTGAGGTTGATTGCATCCCTCAGCGAGTATCCGCAGAGTACCGCGTCAAACTCCCCCTCCCTGAACGGAATGTGCTCAAAGACGCCGCTTGCCATGTCCGGGGCTTTTTCAAAAAACGTGCCCGTGTTCTTTAGCATGGGGACCAGGGGGTCGTACAGCGTGACTGACAGGTCGCCACCGCACAGGCCCAGGGCCGCCTTGGACATGTTTCCAAAGCCCGAGCCGGCATCAAGCACGCGGTTTCCCGGCAGAACCCTGCCTGAAACCGCCCGGCTCCTGTGCCTTCCGTCCCTGCCTAGCGAGATGTACGAGTTGACCCTGTCATATACCGGGATGATCTCCCTTAGGACCTCGATTACCTCGTCCCAGTAGCTGCTGCCCAGTCCCAAAGCCGGTCACCAAGCCCGCGGCTTTTGAAGACGGCTATTCGTGCTTGAACTTTTGACCGGCCAGGTCAGAGTATTTGGATAGTTCTTCATCTGAAATTCTCTCCAAGACCTTCTTTTCGGTGGAGACCTTTGCCATCTTGATGTGCCTGGTATCCTGGCTGTTTTCGGCCTTTAGGTTGATTGCCGCAATCGCGAGTGCCGCCGCGTCATCCAGGCCCATATCGGCCGAGTATGATTTTTCCAAAAATCCGGTCGCCTCGTCTGAGCCTGCCCCGATTGCGACTGCCGAATACGGAACAAACGTGCCGCTCGGGTCGGTAACATAAAGCGCCTGGCCCTTCTGGTCGACGCCTGCAATTATCAGTGCCACCCCGTACGGCCTGACCCCCGAATACTGTGTAAACTGGTGGCACTGGTCTGCCAGATATTTTGCGACCGTTTCGACCTCCACGGACTCGTCATAGTTTAGGCGGTTTCCTGCAGAAAACGTCCTTGCATTGTCCACCTGGACCCTGGCATCGGGGATGTATCCGGCAGCTGCCACCCCGATATGATAGTCCACCTGGAAGATCTTCTGGGTGATCTTTGACGTCTGCAGCGCACGCGGCTTTTCCTCGACGGCGACGATCACCCCATCCTTGCTTCTCACGCCCACGGCCAGGGTTCCCCTTTTTACGGTCTCTATTGCGTATTCGACCTGGTATATCCTGCCGTCCGGGGAGTACATCGTAGGCGTCATGTCGTATCCGCGAGAGCCCATCATTTCACTTCGAGTCCCCCGCCAGTCAATTTAAGGGTAATTGTATGGCGCCGGGTAAGATTCTACCCCTACCCCGAGATACGGTGTGGCAGGCGTGATCATGAAGACTCCGACTAGCAGTGTAGCCTGCGGGGTAGACTCTTACCCGATGGTCTCCAGCATAGCTTGATATATGCGCGGGCCGTTAAGAGCACCACGTCTCAGTTGGTTCTTTTGGTAAGGCATGAGTATCTTCTGGGGCGCCCCTTATTGATCTGTTTTGGTCAAAATTGGCCATTCTGGGTTACTTCTGGGAAGACTGGTATTATGAATGCCAGAACGGCAATTCTTCTCATGGCATTATTCTCAATGGCTCTCCTTATTCCTCCGGCAGTTTCCATGTCGCAGACCGTGCAAGATGATGCGGTGGCTGTTCCATGAAAAGGCGCCTCTACGCCGTAGCAGCCGCCGTTGTGATTGCGGCATCCGTCTTTTTGTACGCCGAAACGACGGTATTACACTCCACAGTCGCACCTCTGCAGCCAGAATCCGCTGCGATTCCCGAGGATGTCGCGTCTGCAAACAACGGCTTTGCAGTAGACTTTTACAAGCAGGTCTCAGACAGTGACGAGAACATCTTCTTCTCCCCTGCCAGCATATACGTGGTCTTTTCCATGCTGTACGAGGGGGCAGGAGGCGACA
>CAYGCI010000112.1:0-4104 GCA_964348355.1 uncultured Nitrosopumilaceae archaeon
GGCTATCAAAGGTTCAACTCGGGCATGATCAGGCACATCTCCCTCAAAGACGACAGGGAGCTGCGCCTGCTTTTGATGAACAACTCTCCCTCCGACGTCTACTGCTCCAACGCCTACTATACGTTTCCCAACCTGCCGATGGCCGAAAAGGACTGGAAGGAGGCCGATCTTATCTTTGACATTGATGCCAAGGATCTCAACCTCAGCTGCAGGCAAAAGCACATCTCCTCCAAGTGCGGCGAATGCGGCAAGACGTTCACAGGCTCTGATGCCTGTCCTGGCTGCAGCTCCAAAAAGATCGAGTCAAAGTCATTCACGTGCAGCAACTGCATCAAAGCGGCAAAAAACGAGGTAAAAAAACTCACCCGGATCCTCGTCGACGATCTTGGAATCTCCGAGGAAAGCATCCTCGTGTTCTTTTCGGGGAACGAGGGCTTTCACGTGCAGATTGCCAGCTCTGGATACCGGGAGCTGGGATCAAAGGAGCGCTCGGAGCTGGCCGACTATATAATGTTCAAAAACATCCTTCCAGAAACCCTGGGAATGAGGCAAAATCCAAACAGAAGGGATTTTCCGGAGCTCGACGATGTCGGATGGCGTGGACGTGCCGCGGCCGAGATATTCGGTTCAAAGTCAAAGCGATCAAAGGTCATATCCGATATAATCAAGAATGGATATCGGTCATTTCAGGACACGCTACTGGGAATTGCCCCCAAAATCGGCGCGATAATCGACCCCAACGTAACCATGGACGTACACAGGATCTTCCGCCTGTCTGGAACCCTGAACAGCAAAAGCGGCCTTGCAAAGACGTACTGTGAGGGCCTTGACGGGTTTGACCCATATGTGGATGCGTGCCTTATTGACGACTCCCAGGTGGAAATACTGGCCAGATGTCCCGTCAAATTCACCCTGAAGGGGAAACGGTTCGGCCCATATGACGACCAAAAGGTCACAATCCCGCAGTATGCAGCCGTATACCTGATTTGCAAGGGTTTTGCCTCAACCGTATAGATCTTACAAAACCCGGCGTTTTTGGGCCATATTATTTGCAAAATTACGGCCGATTTGACAAATTGCCTCCACGCCTAGGCGCCTGTCCGGTAAGACATTAATTTATCATCCCTTGAGTATGTGTGGCTTTGTATAGCGCTTCTACTGACAAGGAAACCCCGCCACCGAACACCGGAAGGTACATTCGAGTAGGAATTGTGGCAGTAATCTGCATAGCAATCTTCTTGGTAGTGGGCAACCAGGCCGTCAGCCTCTTGATGAACTTCAGCGAGTTCGAGGAACAGTTTACCAGGCCGCTTTACTATTCTGTTATATCCTCGCTGATACTTGCCTCGATTGCGCTGGTCAGGGTCAACGGACATTCCAGATCCTCGGTATTCTGGTACATACTCTCCACCATGCTGGGATTCATCGGGCGGAACCAGCACGAGCCGATTGCCGGCAGCGTCCAGCGTTTTACCGACTACAGGCTGTCCGGGATCCAGTTTGCAGTATGGCAGATAACCAAGGTGCTACTGTTCGGCGCATTCTTTGCAAACATAATGTTCGGCTTTGCCGTGATGTCTATCGTAGACGGCACGGACTTGGGACTGGCAAGCGTTCCGACCCTGTTTGCACTGCCGTTTACAACCCCCCCGACTGATCCGTCGTTTGCAACGGAGAACGTAATCCCAATGGTGCCCTCCCTGCTGGTCCTGATCCCCCCGGTCTTGGGGGCGATAGGACTGAGGTTGATCCTTTATGTCGGACTAAGCTCCATAATCAAGGTCGTAACTGGATACATCAGGGACTCCTCTGAGGGAAAGCCGCGGTATCTGAACTACGTATCTACCGTAGAGGCGATAATCGGCATCGGCGTAATCTGGGCCGGATTCAACCTGTTCTTCACCGACTTTATAGACTATAACACGAGGTACGTGATCGCCGGAACCCTTCTTATCGGGCTTGCGTTGATTGCGTTTTCAATCCTTGACAGGATACGCGCGCGCGTCCTGACCCACATGTTCCAGCGCGATCTGCTGATCAGAATCGGGGTGATCGTCCTTATCGGGATCATAGTCGTCGCCCTGGTTGCAGTCAACAACAGCATTGCGGATGCAAAAAAGATAGAGTTTCTGGGACCCTACAAGGCACAGGAGATCGGCGTGAACAGACATCTGGCCGAGCTGGACAGCATATCTGAGGCAACACATGACGTAAAGCTGGAATCCATCTCCCCCAACAACATCAACAGCTATGTGGATCAGAACAGCGACCTGCTGGACGTCATCCGCGTGTGGGACTGGGAGGCGGCATCGGCCAAGCTAAAGCCGGAAATCGGCCTGATTCCGTATGTTGTCTTCAACGATCAGGACATCCTGCGCTTTAACGACACCCTTTACTGGACCGCATCAATGTCCCCCATCCTTCCAAACACCGTGGATCTGGGCGACAGGTGGTACAATGAGCACCTGGTGTACACCCATGTTCCCAACGGATTTCTTACCCTGGAGGCGACCGGAGGACAGATCGTTGACAGCAGCGAGTTCTTCCAGCAGCGCTCCATCTACTATGGCGAGGGCGGACTGCTGACAGATCAGTGGTCGGCATTTCCAACCAACAGGACAGAGTCTGCAGAACTGAACCAGGTATTTTACGGCGGGGCCGGCGGCCTTGACGTGCCCCCGCCGCTGAGCTGGATTTTTGAGCCGAACTTTCTACTGTCCTTTCCGGGCGAGTCCGTCCACATCATGAGATACAAGGACATCAATGACAGGATGGGCACCCTGTATCCCTACTTTTTGTACCACATGTTCGGCCAGGACATTGACACGTTCCCCGTGACTGACGGTGAGGATACCTACTGGCTTGTACCACTGATTGTGGGATTTCAGGCCCACAACGTGCCCTGGTCTGCCGGAAGCCCGTACCTGAGGCTGGTGGGATATGCACTGGTAGACTCGTATGACGGCGATATCACGCTGCTCAAGACCGGGGATGACTTTTTTGCAGAGATGTTTGCAAGCCAGTATGATGATCAATTCCAGGACATTCCGACGTGGCTGGAAGAGCAGATCAGATATCCTGCAGAACTGTTCAACTGGAAGACTGATCGGTATAACACCTATCACGTAACGGATGTAGAGACATTCATCCAGGCAAACGAGTTCTATGAGATTCCGCGGGAGCTGGACACGTACTATATAGAGGCCAAGCCCCCCGGATTCGAAGAGTCCGAATTCATCGGACTGCTCTCGCTGGAGCTAAAGGGCTCCCAGGGCCGAAACCTTGCCGGCTTTATGATCGTGGAAAATGACCTCTCAAACCTGGGCAAGATGAAGTTCTACGAGGTGCCCCTGAACTCGACTACGAAACTGATCGGCCCTACGGCCGTACGCGAGGCGCTTGACAAGGATCCCGACTTTGCACAGCTCAAGACCCTGCTGAGAAATCCCAGAATCGGCGATAACATCCTGTATCGCGTGGGAGAGCACGACACGTACTTTGTTCCGGTGTATACTGCAGGCGCCGGTGGCGTGGTGGCGCAGCTGGGCACCATTGCAGCGGTTGGCGCGTCCTTTACCGGAGAATACTATGTCGGCCTGGGCGACACCCAGGAGGATGCATTCAAGGCGTATCTGCAGAAGCTGTCCGGCGTCGTCGCGCCCTCGACTAACGGGGCAGATGACGTGGAGGAGCTGAACAGGGACGACAGAATCGGCATCATTCATGCAGCCTTCTCTGAGCACGGGATTACCGTATTGGAGCCTGCCTCAATCCAGATTCCACTGTCATTTGAGCAGGGAGGCATTATCTTCTATACCGATGCAGAGACCGAGGATACCAGGGAGCTGATCTCCTCGTTCATTGATGACTTTGTAGCGCCGCGAACCGACAGGGTATTCATGTGGGAGGAGAACAACATAATCAGCATAGGCACGGTCATCGTAAGGGATCAGATACCTGAAATCCACTTTATCTCCATAGAGGTGGGAAGCTAGTCTATACTTTTGTGGCCAACAGCCCCTGCAAAGCACCCCCTCCCCGGGCGAGGGGAAAAAGGCAGCAGGAACCGCATTGGATCCATGGGCGCGTCAGGGATCGGCATGT
>CAYGCI010000113.1:0-3976 GCA_964348355.1 uncultured Nitrosopumilaceae archaeon
CGAGTGACATTCTTGCGTTGCCAAGCATCTTTGATACCTTGCGTATTTCTGCCAGTTCGTTGGATAGAACCTTGCTTGATGCAGTATCATGCTGCTGCATGGCCGCTACAATCCGCTGGAAGAGTTGCGTGTCTCTTTCACGCAGCTTTGTAAGCATAGAGTCCATCTTGGAGATCTGAACCTGCAACTTGTTTACTGCAGTCTGGATGCGCGGCTTTAGCGCACCCTGCGGCTTTACCGCATCACGAAGCTTGCCAGTTACGCCCTGGGTCTCTTGACGAGCCCAGTTCTTGTCAAAGTTTGGCATGCCTGACCCTTTAGAAATCCACTCTTAATGGGGGGTGTATATTTAGATCAACTTTAGGCTAAATTTAGCTAACCAACCCTTATCTCTAGGCTCGGGCCAATCCCCGGTGTTGGCAAGAATCGCAGTATTTGACTCGGGTCTGGGCTCGCTGTCTGTCATCAGGGCAATCCAAAGGGAGGTAAAATGCGAGATCATCTACCTGGCCGACCAGAAGAACTTTCCATACGGTCTGAAAAAAAGGACTGAGCTCAAAAGGATCATCGGGGATACCATATGCATGCTAGAGGAGCGGTTCAATCCGGATCTTATAGTGGTCGGATCAAACACGCCGTCGATCCTGCTGGACGTGGGATCGCCCAGGGTCCTTACCGTGAAACCGCCGATAAAAAGGGCCCAGAGGGAGTCGGCCTCCAAGAATATCGCGGTCCTGACGACGCAGGCAATGGCAAAAAGCAGATCACTGTCAGCCTATATCTCGAGTCAGGGAATCTCCGATGCGATCAAGACTCACAGGATTGACTGCTCGGATCTGATAAGTCTGGTAGAGTCCGGGGACTTTTTGAATGACAGGCAAAAGACCAGGAAGACAATCCGTGCCACGCTGGAGAAGCGCTTCAAGAAGGACAGCATCGATGTGGCCACGCTCTCAAGCACGCACCTGCCGTTCCTGGGGGAATTCCTCGGGGAGCTGTTTCCCGCGACGAGGTTCCTGGATCCCGCACAGGACGTTGCAAGGGCAGTCGGCAGAAAAGTCAGCCCTGCCAGGAAAAACTCCCTGAGGATCTACTCTACGGATGCGACGGGGACGTTTGAGGACAACCTGAGGAGGATGGGGATTAAAAACGGGGTTACTTACCTGCGGGCCTTGCCCTCCTGTATCCGTGGCTGAACGTCTTGTCATAGAGCCTAGAGTGCTCATAGCTTGTGGGCCTTACGACATCGCCTACAATTACGATTGCAGTCCGGGTGATCTGCTCATCCCGGACCCTTTCTGCTATATCCTCCAGGGTTCCGACTATTATCTTCTGATCGGGCCAGCTTGCACGGTACACGACTGCGACGGGGGTGGATTTCTTGTATCCCCCCCTTACTGCCTGCCTGACGATTGCAGGCAGGAGATGCACGCTGAGGTAAAACGCCATGGTGGCCCTGTGTCGCGCAAGCTCGGAGATCTGCTCGCGTTTTGGCACCCGGGTTCTGGACTCGGCCCGGGTTATAATGATGGTCTGGGTGACGCCCGGAAGCGTCAGCTGGGTTCCCAGCGCGGCAGCAGAGGCCAGAAACGCGGTGACTCCCGGAACCACCTCGGATGCGACTCCCCGCTCGCCCAGGCCGTCGATCTGCTCCCTGATTGCCCCGTAGATCGAGGGGTCCCCGTCGTGAAGCCTGACGACCAGGCTGCCCTTTTCTGCATTCTTGCAGAGCAGCTCAAGGATCTCCTCCCTGACCAGCTTGGAGGCATCATAAAGCCTTGCCTTTTTGCACATCTTCAGGATTTTATCCGGGATCAGCGAGCCCGAATAGACCACGACGTCTGCCCTTTGGATTAGCTTCTTGGCCTTTACCGTAATTAAATCGGGATCGCCGGGGCCGCAGCCGACAAAAAAGACCTCAGACACGCTTTACCACCAGTATTGAAAAGTATTTCGTAGTCAGCGTCCCGTCGTTTACCTCTCTCAGGGTAAGCTTTCTTATGATTTCGTGATCAGTGCCCAGATCCTGCCCTATTGCAAAGACAGAGTCGTCAGGGAACCCGGACTCCCTTAGCAGGTCGATTACCTGGTCAAAGTACCTGCCGTCCTTTAAGAACACCATGGTCTCGGCATTCTTTGCAATCTCCCTTACGGTTGTAAGGTCATAGCATGACGGGATTATGGCCACCTTTTCTGAGCCTTCCGCTATGCTGATGCCGACCTTGGATGCAAAGGTGAACATCGAGACGATCCCGGGAACCACCGTAATCTGCATGTTCGGATGGTTTGATTCCAGGTTCCTGTGCATGTAGATCCACGTGCTGTACAGGTATGGATCGCCGACGGTAAGATACACTACGTTTTTTCCAGTCAGCACGGTCTCGGCCATGATTCCGGCGTTTTTTCTCCACGTCTCCTCCAGGATGTCCTTGTCCTTGGTCATGGGGAAGATCAGCTTTATGATCTCCTGGTTTTTTGACTCGTCAATTATGGGCCTTGCCACGGATAGTGCGATGCTTGGCCTGTCCTGGCCGGATGCCGGACACATTATAATGTCGGCGTCCCGGATGGCCTTTACGGCCTTTACGGTGAGAAGATCCGGATCGCCGGGGCCCACTCCTATCGCGGTCAGTCCAGGCATGAAAAAACTTGCGTCCTCCCAGTTAAAACCTAAGCTGTCCGGCTTTTCGCAGCCACGGCCGCGGGGTTTCTGACATGGCCGGGGCTGGGGGCGGGGGCCTCGTCCCCGCTGCCGGCCCGGCATGAAGGCCACGGCTGCATGCATCTTCATGGCCGGTCAGGTGGAGGCGGCCCCATGCGATAAGAGCGGCCCTGCCCTGTTCTTCGTAGCGGAGATCACGGTCACGGGGTTCCTGGCAAGCATCATGGTGCCGGTGGAGGTCTTCCTGCTCTTTGAGATGGTGACCTGCGTGATGTCCACGTCCGAGAAATCAAGCCTGTCAAGCGCGCGCAGAACCGAGTAAAGGGTCTCAATCAGTATGACTCCGACCACTATCCGCCCGCCGCCCGTGAGCTTGCCCTCGCACAGCCGGACAATCTCCTTTGTATCCCTCCCCGTACCGCCTATGAAGATGGAATCGGCAGGCGGCAGGTCGGGTATCTTCTCCTTGGCGTTTCCCAGAATCAGCTCGACGTTTGAGACGCCGAACCTTTCCAGGTTCCTCCTTGTCAGGTCGATTGCACGCTCGTCAAGATCAACGGCGAATATTTTTCCAGAATCGCCCACCTGCAGTCCGGCCTCCACGGCAACGGAGCCGCTGCCGCAGCCGATATCGTATACGGTCTGGCCCTCATCCAGCCTGGCCTTGCTTATCTGGACTACGCGTACCTCCTCCTTTGTGATTGGTACCTTGTCTGTGCGCTCAAACCTCTCATCGGGAATGCCGGGAGTCTTGTGTCTCCACATGTCAGACCAGCTATGGGAACGGCAGCGAGGACTCGACGTTGCCTACGTTGACTAGCGTATATGATATGATCCACATGAACAGATAGATGAAGACGTAGCTTCCTATGCCCTGGGTCACAATCTTCTTTCTGTCCGAGAGTGCAAACGGAATGCGCATTGTCTTTCCTATAATTATGGTTGCAATAAAGACGATTATCATGAATGCAATCGAGGCCCACCTTCTTTCCTCGCCCTCGACGGAGTCAAAGATGAAGGTTGCAGTGACGCCGGCGGCTATGGCAAATACGACCCTTAGCCAGAACAGCCTGTTCAGCTTGCTGTCCTTCTCGCTTTGCTGTGCTGGACTGGAGTCGTCCCCGGGGGCGCTCTCCGTGGGGGGCGTCTTGTCCTCGACAGGAGGCGCCTTTGTGAGATCCTCCCCGGGTTCCTCGGCAGGCCCGGTATCGTCCTTTGGAGCCTCCTTTTTGGGCTCGTCTTTCCCCCTAGTCGGTGCGGATTTTTTCTTCTTGAATCTGGCCAATGAAATTTCTATCGTGACTGTGCCCAGCC
>CAYGCI010000114.1:0-3811 GCA_964348355.1 uncultured Nitrosopumilaceae archaeon
AGGAGATATTTGACAGGGTCAGGAAGAGGCGAGGATGGCAAAAGGCAAAGGTTGCGGTGGCAAGGCACATGTAACAGGATAGCCCCTGCCTAGAGTTGGAGTCACGTCCCTTGCAGGTCAGGCATGAAAACCACAGCTGCAGGCAGATTCGTGCCTGATTACTGCCTGGGCAGGGGCTATCCTGTTACCTCAACAACAAGACAAAAACAGTAATCCAGTTTACATTTCACTTAGCTGAATCATGC
Organism: uncultured Nitrosopumilaceae archaeon; assembly: GCA_964348355.1. Classification (GTDB taxonomy): domain Archaea; phylum Thermoproteota; class Nitrososphaeria; order Nitrososphaerales; family Nitrosopumilaceae; genus JAWVZS01. The sequence continues at coordinate 246 of CAYGCI010000114.1, forward strand.
CCAGAATGAGACTGATGATTCCTTCGACAGGTGCACCGTTTTTCCAGTTCCGCTTCATTGCCACGGCACCGATCATGTAGTGCGCACAGTTGAAATCCGAACACTTTCTATCGAAGTAGGATGATGTGTCAAAACCAGTCCGTTTTTTATGAGTTGACTGTGGCACCCACAGGGGCGGTCATTACGGCATCTGGAACGCCACATCATTTTTGAGATGCCCGATCGGGTCGTTGCGCGGGTTCGCCCCGTCTACGTGCGCCGTTCTGTCACTTTTGACATGAACGTTGCTAGGACACCTTGTACCAAAGAACTCTTGGCATTCACTTGTGTCTATGCAATCAGGTAGAACGACATCTTGTTCGTAATCGACAATACCTCGCATTCTGTATGGCTTAGTATATTATTTCTAGTGCAGCCAGCTCGTCCTTGTTCTCTTTAACAAACCTTTCAAACGTGTCTGCGGATTTTTGTGATGGCGTGTCTGCGATTTTGTTGAATCCTGCCTCTACCAGCTCATCTATGGAGGCGGTGTCCGATTATCTCGTTTCGCCTCCTTACCTCCAGTATGATCCTTTGAAGGCTTGCAGAATCAAACAGCCTGCATGCGTCTCTGGCAGACTCTTGCAGATTCCTCAACCTGTTCCGGGCTTCGTCTCCCTGGAATCTTTCCTTCGCCCTCTGGACTTGTCCGCATCAACCCCGTCCAGTATGTGGTTGATCATATCTGGAATGGTCTTGCCTCCAGATTCCTGCGTAATGTCGTCTTTGCCCTCTTCGTTGACGTTTCTGTTTAAGATCGACGGCCTGTACGCAAGTGATTTCAGGTCATCCTCGCTGGCCCAGTCCACCCCTGCTTTTATATTCATGGCGATCTCCGAATAAACTCCGGTTTCTGGATGGATTTAAATAGGATAACCTCAGCTCAAGTTAACATGGCAAGCGCAGTAGACGGATGGCCGGTATGGATTCCACTTATTGTAGGTTTAGCACCAGGTTTGGTATACTGGTTGGCAATTACCGCAATGAAGAAGAGACGTTAGACGCCTATACCATTCTTTTTATTCTGTTTTCCGGCACATCTGGGTTAATCCTACTAAGCTTCTTGTTTACATTATGATATACCATACAAAATTAAACACCGGGTACATCCTTATGGTATGAGGGCCCTGCTTTTGGCAGTCATTCTGGCGATGCTTTTTGTCCCGATATACTCGTTTTCCCAGCTCATCGACAACGAGGGCACGCTGTCTGTATCTACCACCAGCGATGCGCCCTACGTCTATCGGGACTCGGAGGGGCACACCGTGGTTGTAGGCGAGGTTGAGAACCGCAACCACCTCACCGCCATGTCCGATGTCATAGTCGTCGCCACCTTCTTTGATGCCTCCGGAAACGTTGTGGATGTCAGCGAGGGAGGCCCCCTGCTTGCGGTCGTCGGCGCCCAGTCGACCTCCCCCTATGTCGTAACATCCACCGTCAGCAACCCGGACATAGCACTAGTCTCCGTCGAGGTTGCAGCGTTCAACTCGTCACCTTCCAAGGAGGCCGGACTGCAAATCCATAACATGGACATCTCGTATGCCGAAAGGCTAGAGTTCTCTGCAACGCTGAGCAACTCGGGCAACTCCCCGTCGGCCAACACCAGGGTCCACCTGGTCTACTATGACGTGTTTGATCCCCCCAGGCTCTTGGCCGTTGAGACGGTCGAGGCAGGCGAGATCCCGATCGGCCAGGAGCTGGACTTTGAGTTCTCCGGGATCCCAAGCCCCAAGGCGGTGGGGCTTTTAGTGCTTGCAGAGTCTGACACCATGACGTCGGATCAGCTCAGCATCGGGATTCCCGAGCAGCAGCTGATGACCAGCATGGTCTCGATCTCCGATCTCTCCGTCTCCGATCAGGGAAAAACAGTATCAAGCATTCCTGTCGGAGCCACGGTCAGCATAGGGAGCAACCTGCAGTTCCAGTCCACTGCCAACGACAGGATCCAGTCGTACGTATACTATGTGCAGATCAAGCAGTCAGACATTCCATACGTGGAGTTCATAGGAAGCGCAAACGGGACCATATACAACACCCCGTCCTCAAGTGCGTCGGTCCAGTGGACTCCCGCAAACCCCGGCCTGTACTTTATCGAGACCTTTGTCTGGGATGCCCAGAACACACCCATTGCCTCAAAGGGCCCGGTCTCGATAGTCATGGTCCGCTAGTAGGTTTATTTCCGGATGCTGTGACAAAATAGCAGATGGCCCAGTTTGATACCGCAGCTACGGGCGGAACCTTTGATCTACTGCACAGGGGCCACCTCGGGCTGCTCGGCCGGGCGTTCTCGGTCTCGTCTCTTGTCATAATCGGGCTGACCAGCGACGACTTTGCGGCCAGGCGCGGCAAGACGACATTTCACAACTATGTGCGGAGGCTTGAGAACCTGTCGGGCCTGATCAGGGAGCACTTTTCCGGCGCGAAATTCCAGATAAGGCGACTGGATGACGACTTTGGCCCTGCCGTGCTAGAGCCGGGGGTGCAGGCGCTAGTCGTCAGCGACGAGACCCGCTCCATGGGGGAGGTCCTAAACGACATGCGGAGGGGGCGCGGCCTTGCACCCGTCGAGGTGGTCGTGGTTCCGATGGTTCTGGCCGGGGACGGGCGGCCCATATCCAGCACTAGGCTGAGAAACTCTGAAATCGACTTTGACGGGAATCCGAATTGACCCGGAGCTCCTCTAACTTTGAGCTGTGCGACTAAAGCAGAACCCGGGGACTGGCTCCCGTGGCAATCATCAACAGGATGCTCAGGAAGCTCGACGACGACGTCTCCTGCATGCAGAGGGGGCTGCAGCCGGACAGCCTGGCGCACTGGTACGGTGTCGTTATAAGGGAGGCAAGGCGGTCTGCCCCGCCCCACCTGCAAGACAGGATCAGCGTGAGGCAGGATCCCATCCTCCCGATGAAGTTCAGCCTGGACGTGTCAAGGCGCGCCGTCAGGCACCTGGCTACGGCAGTCGATGACAATCTCGAGAGGATGCCCTACACCACGAGGCTGTACTTTCTCAGGGTCCTTGAGGCGCTGAGCGGGGAGGCCGACGGGCCCCCGGCGTGAATCACCCCTTGGATATCTCCACATCCTCTGCAAGGACCGCCGTCCCCACAATCCTGTGTTTGTGCTCCAGGATCGACTGTACAAAGTCTGCGAACCTTTCCACGCTGCAGCCGTCCCTGAGCAGGATGCTGTGTGCGGACCCGTCCTTGACTGCGATTACCACCTCGCTTCCAACTATGTTCAGAATCTGCGTGATGTAGGTCTCCCCGCCCTCGTCCCTGTATATGAGGCCGGCAAGCTTTTGGGCCTCGTACCTGTCCTCGCAGCTGACTCGGATCCTCATTTGTCCTGCAGGAGAAACTCCCCCAGCCGGTCCCTGGCCGCCTCCCTTCTCTCCTGGTGTGATGCCAGAAACTCGTTTATCTTCTCAATCAGGATCGCCTTTAGCTCCCCCGTCAGCATCCTTCCTGATTTATAGTCGTCATGGATTGCCCTGAGCCTAGAGTCGTCGGGCTCGAAGAATATCCTGA
>CAYGCI010000115.1:0-3742 GCA_964348355.1 uncultured Nitrosopumilaceae archaeon
TAGTGATCCAGAAGGATTGGCTGGGCTCTAGTCGGAGTTATGCAACAGTCTATAACCAACAAGCAATCACGGTGATATATCCAAATGGCAAATACGACTTCATCTAAGAAGAAATTCAAGAACACGTTTGCCCCACTCTGCATCAGTAAGGAGTTGGATGTCGACCAGATAATCTGCGGGCTCCGCTCCAGTGGAATCCATTATGACCAGCTTCCTCCCGAGGTCAAGGCCGCAGTCGACACTGCACTTGATGTTGATTGAAATGTCCGGTACCGACAGTTTCAAGGCCAGACTGAATCGTGACGTAAAACCGGGTGAGGTCATTACAGTCGAGGATGTCGAAGAGTTCATCTTCTCCGATTAAAGAAAAACGCCGAAAGCTGTAATCGGGGACGGTTTCATGTATGGAATCGCGCCCCCCTGTTGCCCAGGCATGAAAATCACAACTCGATGTAAGTTTGGTACCGGGTCATCTCCCCCCTGGCAATTAGGAACGAGTCCATGCGGCTGTAACCTTCACATGGCCAGCAGAGGATGCGGCCCGTACAGATTTTCTGATATCACTTGAAAAAATCGTATTCCTGGCTTCTTTTCTGCCTTGGCAGGTCCTTCATGACGCCTCTTACGACCTCGGTGTGGTTGTATGTCAGGTGGCGCAGGAATTTTGCAGACTCGTCGGCACGGATTGCCTCGTCGGCAAACGCCATCTCCAGGCTGCCCAGCTCCTGCATCATGGTCCTGCACTCGTCGCAGGGCTCAAAGTCAATGTAAAGCTTCAAAACTATACCCGATCCTGTTCTGGCGTGGGGGTTAAAATCCCTTCCCTACCAGGGGGGCCGGGAGAGACCAGCGCGGCTGCACTGACCAGATCCTCCTGCGTGATCTTGATCTCCCCGACGTCTTCAGACCCCGCGCCGACATGCCGCTTGAGGGCAGCCAGCGCGGCCCTGTTTGCGATGGACTCGATCTCTGCGCCGCTCAGCCCCTCGGAGATCTCGGCCATCCTTGCAAGATCAACGTCCGGTGCCAGCGGCTTGTTCTTCGTGTGTATCCTGAACACGTGCTCCCTGCCCGCCCTGTCGGGTTTTGGCACCTCGATTATCCTGTCAAACCTGCCGGGCCGCAGCAGTGCCGGATCCACTATGTCCAGCCGGTTTGTGGCGCCGATTACCAGCACGTCCTGCAGCTCCTCAAGCCCGTCGATCTCGGTCAGGATCTGGGACACCACGTTCTCGGTCACGTGCGAGCCCGAGCCGGGGCCGCCGCGCCTGGGGATCATCGCGTCGATCTCGTCAAAGAATATGATGCAGGGTGCGGCCTGCCGCGCCTTTCTGAAGATCTCCCTCACCCCTTTTTCAGACTCGCCCACCCACTTTGAGAGCAGCTCCGGGCCCTTTATGCCGATAAAGTTGGACTCCGTCATTTTTGCAACGGCCTTTGCGATCAGCGTCTTTCCGGTCCCCGGCGGGCCGTGAAGAAGGATTCCCCTGGGGGCCCGGACTCCGGCGTGCTCAAAGGCCTCCCTGTGCTTGAGGGGCCACTCTATGGACTCCTGAAGCTCGGCCTTGAGCCCCTCCAGTCCGCCCACGTCATCCCATGTGATGTTGGGAATCTGGACAAGCACCTCCCGCAGGGCGGAGGGCCGCACCTCCTTCAGTGCGTCCCTAAAGTCCCCGCCGGTGACCATGATCTTCTGCAGGATTTCAGGCGGTACCCTTTCCTGATCAAGGTCTATCTCCGGCAGAATTCTTCGCAGGGAGCGCATGGCCGCCTCCTTTGAGAGGACCTCGAGATCGGCGCCCACAAAGCCGTGGGTTATCCTCGATATCTCGCCCAGGTCGACCTTGTCGTCTATCGGCATTCCCCTCGTGTGGATGCTCAGGATGTCCCGGCGGCCCTCCTCGTCTGGAATCCCGATCTCGATCTCCCTGTCGAACCTTCCCGGGCGCCTCAGCGCGGGATCAATCGAGTCCGGCCTGTTGGTGGCGGCAATGACTACCACCTTCCCCCTGGACTTCATCCCGTCCATCAGGGTCAGGAGCTGTGAGACGACCCTTTTTTCCACCTCGCCGGTGACCTCGTCCCTTTTCGGGGCGATGGAGTCCATCTCGTCGATGAACACTATGCTCGGGGAGTTCTCCTCTGCCTGCTTGAAGATCTCCCTGATGCGCTCCTCGCTTTCCCCATAGTACTTGCCCATTATTTCAGGGCCGCTCAGCGAGGTAAAGTTGGCGTTTGTCTCCCCCGCAACGGCCTTTGCCAGCAGCGTCTTTCCGGTTCCCGGGGGCCCGTACAGCAGCACCCCCTTTGGCGCCTCCACGCCTATCTTCTCGAAGATCTCCGGATGCCTCATCGGAAGCTCGACCATCTCGCGTATTTTCTGGACCTCGGTCTTGAGGCCGCCAAGATCGTCGTAGGTGACCCGCGGGATTGACGCATCCACGGCCTTGGTCAGCGAGCCGAGCTTGAACTCGGTGCCCTCGGTCACGATTACCGGCTTGGAGGGGCTTGTGCTGGTTATGACAAACTGGATTCTGCCTCCCATCTGCGTGTTAAGGGTGACGGTGTCGCCCGTCGTGAACACGTGGTTGAGGTAGTTCTGGGCCATGTACTCCTGCAGGCCCTCGGCATGAACCTTCTCGGTCGGCGAAAGCGTGATCTGCTCTGCAGGGGCCGCCTCCACGGACTTGGCAGACACCCTGTCCCCTATTCCCGCCCCGATGTTCTGCCGGGTCGCGCCGTCAACCTTGATTATGCCGGTGTCATAGTCTGATGCCGCCCCAGGCCACAGCTTTACGTGGGATTTCTTGTTGTAGGTCAGCTCGATTATCTGCCCGGTGGTCCAGCTGTTCTCCTCAAGGACCTTTGGATCAATTATCGCCCTTCCCTTCCCAACGTGCTGCTGGGGGATTTCTGCGATTTTCAGTTCTGTTTTACTCATATTGTATCACCAAAAAAAGAGGGAGGTTAGTTTACCTCCAGTGTCTTGCCCGCAGGCTCGGTCTGTATTCTTTTGAAGGATACCTCCAGGACCCCGTTTTTGTAGGTGGCCCTTGCAGAATCCTTGTCAATGCTGTCCTTGATGGGAACCTTTGCCCGGTACTTTTTCTCGCCGTGCTCGGCTGAGATATCGACCGATTTTCCCTCCACGACAACCTTGATGTCACTTTTTTCAACGCCGGGCATCTCGGCTACCAGTTTGATCACGTTGTCTTTTTCATCAACAATCGTGTCCACCAGCGGTTCACGTCCGTCTGAGGCAGGCAGTGATCTTGGCCTAACATTGCCATACTCCCGTACCACCGGTTTGCCGTCTGGACCAACGGTCATTGTATAACCGTAACAAAGTGGCCCAGAGGGCGAACCTGCATTTTCAGACTCTTCTAGGACGTTTTCAAGATAGAAGGATCTTGACATTTTTTTGAAGAGTCTGTCAAATTCGTCGTCAAAGAACATTGTCATATTCACCTAGATTATGTAATATCTATGACATAATATAAGTATTATGGCTGTCAGACAACATAATTACATAAGCCTATTATAAGTGACACGCACAGTATGCCCATGAGGACTACGGGGGTATCGGTTCCAGAGGTCGTAAGGGAGCTGATAACGAGGAACCGCTCCGTCTATGACTGCATGAAGATGGATGTGATCAACTATACCGCACTGGCAGTAAAGCTGCAGCCAGAGGTCGAAAGGCAGCTTGAGGGCAGTGTAAATCTGAACACCATCGTGGTGG
>CAYGCI010000116.1:0-3720 GCA_964348355.1 uncultured Nitrosopumilaceae archaeon
TGATAGCGCACCCCATAACGTTCGAGGGAATCAACGCGTTAAAGCCGGGGATAAGGCACAGGGAGCAGTGGGTCACGCAGGACTATGACACCGCGTACAAGTTTCCTGACGGGTCAATACGGCTACTCAAGGCAAACCACATACCCGGCTCGTCGCAGGTGTACGTAGAGTCGGCAGGCAGGACAATGGTATACTCGGGGGATTTCAGCTATCCAGACGTGCAGATAAGGGAAGCAGACTATCTGGTCATAGACTCCAGCCACGGGGATCCGTGGCACGACGGAAGGACCGACAGAAGGTCCGTAAAGAACCGCATGTTTGAGCACGTGGAGGAGCGCCTGGAATCGCACAACCAGGCGGTGATCCAGGTCTCGTCTGGAACTCTCCAGGAGATAGCGCGCCACTTTGAGATCGGATACGGCAGGAGGATGCGCGAGGACATTGTGTTTGTTATGGAGAAAAAGCAGAGGGCGGTCCTGCACAAGATATACCGGGAGGAGAGCGATCGGTTCAGGGACGTAATAGAGTACGAGTCGCCCGAGTACTATGACCTGCTACGCAACGACGGCAAAAAGTGCGTAACCTTTACCACCAGTCTCGAGATACTTGACGAGCAGCTGCGCGACTTTTACAGAATAATGGTGGACAGGTTCAAGTTCACGGGGGAGGGCAGCCCCATAATCCCGTTCGAGGGAGGGTGCAGGTTCAACCTTGCAGCGCACGCCTCGATAGAGGGGATATACCAGTATGTCGAGGCCGTGAACCCGAGGCACGTGGTGACAGACTATTCCCGGAGCGGATATGCCAAGCAGCTTGCCAAGCTGATAGGGCAAAAGTTCCCGAACATCAGGACGGAATACAGGCCGCCGCACTGACTCACGGGCCGGCGCAGTACTCCTCGTCGTACCACCGCCTGAGATCCCTGTACGGGCCGGGCAGCTCGAACCTGAGCGGGGCTATCCTTCCGTTCTTTCTGGAGGGGTGGTGCGGATCACCTCTTCTGTATAGCCTGTACATGCCATGATCGACGCGGTAAGTCTTTCTATGTGTCATTGCACCTGTAGCAGGTGTATTTGCAGCACAATAGCTTGATACGATATTCTGGATGGTCCGGTAGAATGCATTACACAGATTCTGCTCGATCACCTTGTCCACTATGTCATCTTTTGTAAAGACGGCACCATTCCCATCCTCTATGTGCAGTGTGGCAGTCGCTATCCATACTGCAATCGGGCCGGATACCGTCTCTGCCACGTCCGAGCGCGGGACAGAGCGCTTGGTGGGCACTTTTAGTTTTTCGTGTTGATCCTCACTGCGTGATTCTGCTATGATGTGACGTGCAATCGACTCTGCGGTATGCAGAACGGCATCTGCAGAACCCTCGTCGCCGTCCCAGTCGTGGTGGTTTACGGCAAAGAGCGCAATATGCAGCGAGAGCTGGGGATCCGGGTGCAGTCCCTCCTCGTTGCGCGCCCTGAGATCCTTCGGCAGGCGACCCGGGGTCCTGATGTGGCGCTTGATCCTCTCCTTTGGGATGTCCGGATGATGCTCGATTACAGACTTGACTGATCCCGTGCTAAGAAACTCCATGGTCAACTCCCTTTGCAGGCGTTTGTCTGTGGCTTTTTTTGCTAGGTCGTATTCGCCCAGCATTTCTTGCACCAGGTCGTCTCCTGGCTTGGCGTCCAGAGCGGCTTCCTCCCCTGTGTGCGGTTTGTCTGGTCTTGGCTCTGCTGCCATGCCGGGATCTCTGTACGTGAACAGAAAGTCAAACGGCTCTGCGCTGCGATGCGTCTGCTCTAGCGCAACGCCGTCTATTCTTTTGAGCCTTGTCGCAAGTCCGGACATCTCCTCCTGCGATACGCCCAGCGACGTCTTTAGATCCTCCATGCGTACGCCGTCTGGCCCTGCCCTGATCAGGCGCATGGACTCTGCAATCATCTTGTTGAGCCTGTCTGTTTTGGAACTGCCGGGGGCCGACATTGACTGGCCCAGAAAGTCTAGAAATTTACTTGTGACACTTTGTGCCCACCGCCGATAGCTTGGGCTTTTCGCATTTAGAAAATTGCTCATGTATTCCTGTCCCTTTTCTATGCCGCTGCCTGTACTGTTGACAAAGCTGATGTAAGTCGTCAGGATCGATCTGTATGGCTGGGGATTTTTGTAATTCCTGGATATCAAGAAATCATCAATGTCACCGGAGTGCATCCGGTTGAGTCTGCCTGTTTTGGAACTGTCGGCATGTGGCTGCTGCCGAGCGTCTTGCTTCACATGCGCCTGCTTTTTGTCGCCTGTCTTGGACTTGTTGTAAAACTCTGCAAACTCCGGAATCCCCATGAGGAACTCCCTGTCGATCCTGTCGGGTTCTTGACGCAAGACGCCCTGTCCCCGTTCTGTAATTGAGACCATTCCATTGTGTGATTCTGCAAGGCCAGCCTTTCTCAAGTAGAACAAGGCCCATGATACCCTGTTGTACAGCACCGTCTCATTTTTGTGATGGATGCGTCTGCGGGCCTCATCTGTAAGCCTAAATCTGCCTGCAATTTCATCTACAAGATCGCGTCTTGGATGATGCTCTCGGTTACCGCAAATCTGCAGTATGGGAAGCATAATATCTTGGAATTTTGGAATCTCCACCGGGGGTTCTGCCGATCTCAGCTTCTCCTTGTATTTTTTGTTCCTCGGGGTTCTGCGTACCCTGAAATTGCAGCAGTTGCAGAACCATCCCACCGAGCCCATCCTTGCAGGGGATCCGTCCTTGACGTGGCACCCCCTGTAGTCCAGCCACACGTCACATGTCTGGCACCTGCCCTGCCCCGACTCGTACCTTCCTGCACCTGCGGGCTTTGTCACCCTGAACTTCTTGCATGTCCCCTTGCAGGTTCTTTTCTGCTCCAATACCAGATCATGGTACACGCATTCAATAAATCTATAAACCGCAGGTTCTAGCAAAAGCCATGAGAGATACCATAGGCGGCCGTCCCTACGAAGTCAAAAAGGACGGATCCAAGTATGTGATAAGCTTTTATCCGCAGGCAAAAAAGGCCAAGAACCCAGACGCCGTCCTGTTTCGGCTGACGCTGACAAAGGACGAGCTCAAAAAGCTGGCAAAGATTGCGGCGTGAGTTGGGACGAGCTTGAATGGCGGACGGCACGATCCTGACAAATACGGCGAGGAGTACGATGCAGGAGTGGAGTCGATACGACGGCATGGCTCGGGATCCGTGACGTATCATCCCGGCATGGGATCCTGCATAGATCTTGCAAATCCAGACGAAAAGGACGCACTCTTTGAGAGGCTTACGGATGGCGGACAGCCGGTCTACCTGATCTCCGTCACCAACAACAGAAAGGACTTTGACGAGGAGTCCAGAAACGAGTATATCAGATTTCGCAAGCAGGGGGCAGACGTGATGCTGGGGCAGTGGATCGACATCAACGGCTTCACGTACAGGGATGTCACTGTGGCAATCTCTGGAATCGGGCGTGAGGAGGCGTTAAAGTATAAACGTGAGTACGGCCAAGCATACATAGTGGTGATGGAAAGATATGGCCCTCCAAGACTCATCTAGCAAAAAGACGTTCAAGAATACGTTTGCCCCGCACGTGGGCAACAAGGAGCTGGATGTGCAGGCGGTGATAATGGGACTGCGGGTGTCGCTGTTCCACCACGAGGATCTGCCGCCAGAGGTACAAGAGGCCGTCGCATCCGAGCTTGCC
>CAYGCI010000117.1:0-887 GCA_964348355.1 uncultured Nitrosopumilaceae archaeon
CTTGCAGGATCGGTGGTCAGGGATACACAGGTGGATTCTTTGCATTCCTTTACTACTGCCTTGCTTGGCCCAAACCCCTTTGGTGTTGCAATATGAATCTCGGATCCGGCCAGTGCGCATCCATGGATCATGGAGTTGCAGACGTTGTTTCCGTCCCCGACCCACGCGATTTTTAGTCCGGAGATCTTCCTCTTTTTTTCCTTTATTGTCATAAAGTCGGCCAGGATCTGACACGGATGAAACGAGTCAGACAGCCCGTTGATTACGGGGACTGAGGAATTCTCAGCCAAGCTGATCAGTGACTTGTGATCATAGACGCGGGCCATGATGCAGTCGACATAGCCAGATAGCGTCCTTGCGGTGTCCCCCAGTGTCTCCCCGCGGGCCAGCTGCATGTCCGCTGATGAGAGGTTTATTGCATGGCCGCCTAGCTGGAACATGCCTGCCTCAAAGCTGACCCGTGTCCGGGTGGATGGCTTTTGGAAAATCATGGCAAGCGTCTTGTTGGCAAGCGGCTTTTTTCCGGGGCTTTTCTTTAGATCCTTTTTTAGCCTTATGGAATAGTCTATCAGATGGGAAAACTCCCTCTTGTTGAGCTCGCCTAGTGTGAGCAGGTTCTTGCTTTTGAGTTTCATTTCTTGAGGAATCCAAATAGGCCGCGTTTCTTTTTAGGTCTTTCTTCCTGCTCACCCCCGGCATCATGACCGCCATCAGGATCGCCGTCAGGATCAGGCCTTCCCTTTTTTATCCAGTCACCAATGGATTTGGCCATCTTTCTGGCATCGCCATCGGATTCAGGAGGAGGTACATCATAGAGGTCTGCATAACCGGCAATGTCATCGTCACTAATTCCAGCAAATGGATCATTGGATTCCCTTTCCGGCTCT
>CAYGCI010000117.1:987-3683 GCA_964348355.1 uncultured Nitrosopumilaceae archaeon
GTGCCGGTAGCTGCTCCCTCCGGCTCTGTGCCGGTAGCTGCTCCCTCCGGCTCTGTGCCGGTAGCTGCTCCCTCCGGCTCTGGCGCAGTTTGAGCTATATTGACATCACTTATACTGCCAAACACAGTTTCTAAGAACAGCTCCTTGTCAAAGTACTTGAGATCGTCATATTCCTGTCCGACACCGACGAACATGACAGGAGTGGAGGTGACTTTAACAATGGACAGAGCGGCGCCGCCTCGTGCGTCTGCGTCACTTTTTGTCAAAATCGAGCCATCGAATTTTGTATGCTCGTGAAACTCCCTTGCCTGGCTTACAGTGTCGTTTCCAGCAAGGGAGTCACCGACAAAGATCTTGAGGTGGGGCCTTACGACTTTGGTTATTTTCTCAATTTGCTCCATCAGGTTCTTGCTGGTTTGCATCCTGCCGGCAGTGTCAATCAGGACGCAGTCGACTTTGTGGGATTTGGCATACAGCACGGCGTCCCTGGCAACGGCGGCAGGATCCGAGCCATAGTTTTGGGCAATGATTTTCAGGTTCAATCGCTTTGTATGCTCTTTTAGCTGCTCGATTGCGCCGGCCCTGAAGGTATCTCCGGCAGCTATGACGACCGAATACTTTGATTTTTGGAGCAGGTGCGCGACCTTTGCAAGGCTGGTGGTCTTCCCGGTTCCGTTGATCCCCACAAAAAGTATGACATAGGGCTCGTTTTTTTCCCTAAAGCCGTCAATGTTTGAAAAAAGATCCACCCTTCCCGCATCATCAAACAGTCCAGATATGGTTCGGATGAGACTGTCGCGGACAAACGCTTCGATTGAGTTTTTGTCGGCCTTTGCGCCAATCAGCCTAGACTTTAGATCGCCTTTTATCGAGTCGATTACCTCTGTTGCTACATCGGATTCAAGGAGCGCTATTTCAAGCTCAAACAAAACGTCTTCAATGTCCTTCTCTTTCAGCTCCTTTTCCCCAAAACTTTTTGAGACATTCGAAAATGCACCTGTCAGCTTTTCAAACATCTTGCCGTTCCTCAGCCGTGCTGATGCGAGTCCGACTGGAGAAGCTTGCTCATTTCCTGCTTTCCCTGCTCTAGGCGTCCCACGGTTTCCTGTCTTTTGGCAGAGACGTCCCGGATGGCAACCTGTATCTCCTTGATCTTCGCCTCTAGAAAGTTTAATGCCGAATCCCTGTCTTTCTCAAGTGCGGCCCCTGCCCCGACGTTAAGCACGACGCTATCCTTTGATGAGACTCTGGACTTGACAAATACGCCCATTCCAATCGGGATCAGCGCATCAGAATCGTCCTTTTCCCCTAGTGCCCTGACAGATTCAATCGCAGACTGGGCCTCTCTGAAAATGTTTGCCAGATTAGTCTCCCTTTGGGTCAGGTCAATGGCATGTCGTTCAAGCATCTGCAGTTGCTGCACTAGTCGTTGTGCCCGCTCTTCACTCATGTACAACAAAACATCCCACCGATGGTTATAAATCCATTCAGAACCCCGGAGGCGGGAGCTTGCCCCCTCCCTGGGATACGGCGCGGCAGGCATGATCATAAAGACCGTGGCCGGCAGTACCGCCTGATGGTTGAATTCCCACGTCCTGAAAGAACCCAGCCTCAGAGATGCCAGGAGATCCAGCAAGGCAGAATCAAGGCGGACAAGCCCCGTCCGGATCATTACGTCAGAAGCCAGAACGCCTCTTGGCTGGAAGGATGCAAAAGACCTGGTGTCGTACCGGAGGCAGGAGTAAGACCCCGAGTCGGTTGCATCAGCCGCACATGCATGGATCGTGGTACCTGCCAAGCGAGATGCGCCGGGCCGGATCCTCGATGATCTGCTTGCAGTCCCCTGCCGGATCTTGATCGACGGCACGCGCCTCGCCCAGCTATACATGCAGCTGCACATCCACTGACGGGGGACTCGGTGGCAGTCGGAGGCATAACCAAAGACTGCCAGGTACGCTCCGTCGAGGGTGCCACGCAGATTTGCAAAACAGCAAGTATAGGCCGGGGTGGAGCGGCCCCGGCAGCACGGGGCGGCAGGGACGCCAAAGGCCAGAACAAATAAAAAAAATAGGGTGTGGTTTATTGTGCCTGGGAGAGCCTGTTGTTGACCTCGTCCCAGTTGACCACGTTCCACCAAGCAGATATGTAGTCCGGACGCTTGTTCTGATACTTTAGATAGTATGCGTGCTCCCAGACATCGCAGCCAAGCAACGGAACCAGTCCCTCGGTCCTGGGGCTTGTCTGGTTCGGCATTGCCCTGAACTCCACCTTGGAGGCAGACCGGTTGTAAACCAGCCATCCCCAGCCACTGCCCTGAATGACTGCAGTGCTTGATGAGAACTTTTCCTTAAAGTCGGCAAAGCTTCCAAAGGAGACGTTGATTGCGTCTGCAACTGCTCCCCCCGGCTCCCCGCCGCCGTCCGGCTTCATGTTGTTCCAGAACAGCCTGTGGTTGTCGTATCCGCCGCCGTTGAAGTTGACTGCCCCCCTTTGTGCCTCGGGGATCTGACTCAGATCGGATAGGATTTCGACAATGTCCTTGCCCCGAACATCCTCCGGACAGATATCCAAGGCCGCGTTTAGCTTGTCGGTATATGTCTGATGATGCTTGGAGTGGTGGATCTCCATGGTACGCGCGTCCAGATGCGGCTCTAGCGCATCGTAGGCATACGGCACCTCTGGAAGTGTGTATTTTC
>CAYGCI010000118.1:0-3676 GCA_964348355.1 uncultured Nitrosopumilaceae archaeon
TGACTGCAGCTTCTGATCCGTCGAACCATGATCCGAAAGGAGGTGAAACAAAAGGTATGTGGTCACGTCCCCCTGTTGACTAGGCGTGAAAATCATAGTCATAGATGTCAATTCGTGCCTGATTGGCAGGGGTAGGTGACCTCATACAACAAAAGGTATGTGGTCACCTACCCCTATCAATCAGGCATGAATTGGCATGTACAATTATGATTTTCGTGCCTAGCTAGCAAGGGGACATGACCTCATACTGCAGGAAAGCCAAGAGTGGGGGAGACAGCCGACTGCTTGCCCAGGCCGCCACCCTTGCAGAGGACTGCGACGTGATCTTTGTATCAAACGACGGGGATCATACCACGCTTGATGAATACATGGAGACAATAACACGCGGCAGGCTGCGGGTCATGTATCCGGTGGACGTGTCAGAACATCTAGCAAAAAGCGGTAGAAATTTCAATTCGTCAGGATGACTAGCCGCATGCAGGTTCAAAACAATTCAAACGAGGCTGGGATAATTTGACGTAACTCTTCTGGGAAGACTGTATATACAGACCATTTCCGGCATTGTACATGGATATTTTGGGGCTGATCCAGGACAACCTCCTCACCCCGATCATCCTGTTCTTCCTGTTTGGAATAATTGCAGCCAGAATAAAGTCCGACCTGAGAATACCTGCTGCGATCTCGGAGTTTTTGCCCATCTATCTCCTGGCCGCAATCGGCATCCACGGCGGAATCGAGATGCGAAGCACCGGGTTTGAAAACATGCTGGTTCCGATGCTTGCGGCAATCGGGCTCTCCCTGCTGTTCACGCTGAACCATTACCAGATTCTGCGCCGGCTGGGAAAATTCAACCTCTTTGACTCTTACGCGCTTGCCTCGACTTATGGCGCGGTGGGGGCCGTGCACTTTTCCGTGGGCCTGTCCTTCCTGAAGAACCAGGGGGTGAGCTCTGAGGGATACATTGCGGCAATCCTTGCGGTGCTAGAGCCGCTGGCATTCATTCTGGCAATATTTCTGACAAACATGGCAGTAGCCAAGCAGGTTAGGACAAAGAGGCAGTCCCTTGCCGGTGCCGACGACGTCGATCTCGGGCTGGATCAAACGAAGACGAAGCTGTCCCGGGTACTGCACGAGTCCATCACCGGCAAGGCAATCGTAATCCTTCTTGGCAGTATAGTGATCGGCTACATTATAGGCAGGGACGGCTTTGAGCCGATCAAGATCGTATTTGACGACATGTTTACCGGGGCAATAGTGATTTTCATGATTGAGATGGGCATAATCGCAGGCCAGAGGCTCGACGACATCAGGAGGGTGGGCGTGTTTCTTACCGCATTTGCCATAATCGTGCCCCTGTTCAACGGAACGATCGGCGTCCTGGTCTCCACCGCACTGGGACTGAGCATAGGCGGGGCAGTAATGTTCGGACTGCTGATGGCCAGCGCCTCGTTCATTGCGGCGCCCGCAGTCCTGCGCCACGCCATACCACAGGCAAAGCCGAGCCTGTACATAACGTCCGCGCTGGGAATAACATTCCCGTTTAACATAACAATCACCCTGCCGGTCCTCTTTACGATATCGACGTTTGCCCATACCGGGGAGGGGGCGATAGACTTATTCAGCTTTATTGGCGGGGGACTGTGATGAAGCTGTACGGTGCCAAACTGCTTGCCATCACCTGCGAGATTCTTGCCCGCGAAAACGTCGTCGAGATCCTCAAAGGGCACGGCATTACCGGATATACGACCTACGAGGTTGACGGGGAGGGCGCGCGCGGCCTGCGCGGACAGGGACTCAAAAACGAGAGGAACGTCAGGGTCGAGGCAATCATGATGGAGGAGAGGCTGTCAGGAGTGGTGGAGGAGATATCCCGAACCCTCTTTGCAAACTTTGCCGTCGTGGTCCATGTCAGCGATGTCGGGGTGCTGCGGCCCGAAAAGTTCTAGCAGCAAGAGTCGTCTGAGCACAGGGACGGCATCCTCTCGCTTGCGCTTGTGACGCCCGATATCAGCTCTGACAGCTGGGCGCTTGAGATGGCATACATTGATCTTTTTCCCTCGTCCCTTGACCTTACAATCCCGCATCTCTTGAGCGTCCTGAGGTGGTGTGAGACCAGGGGCTGGTCCCTTTCCAGCCTTTCTGCAAGGTCGCCCACGCACATCTCCCCGTTTTCTTGCAGCAGCTCCAGTATCTCGAACCTCGTCTCGTCACAGATACACCTCAAAAGGTCGACCCCGTTCATATCAATCTAGATTTATATAAACTGGTATTTATATGAATTCATGCCTGAAAACGACGTAGTCTTTGTCTGCGTGGAGAATGCCGGACGCAGCCAGATGGCAGAGGCGTTTTTTCACAAGTACGCAAAAGGCCTCAGGGCAGCCAGCGCCGGGACGAGGCCGGGCCCGCAGCTGAACCCGACGGTTGTCGAGGCGATGAGGGAGGTAGGCATAAGCCTGCAGTCCCAGAGCCCAAAAAGTATCTCAGGCGACCTGATAGCAAACTCCAAGACAAGGGTGAGCATGGGCTGCATGGACAAAGAGTCCTGCCCCGCACTGTCTGTCGACGGTGTTATAGACTGGAACATTGCCGATCCGAAGGGAAAGCCCCTTGAGGAGGTAAGGAAAATCCGCGACGAGATCGAGCTGCGGGTAAGGCAGCTTGTCGAGTCCATGCGGGAAGCGTGACATGAATCCGTCAAACAAAAAAATCTTCGCTGCGGAGCTGGCTGGAACCTTTATCGTCGTCGTCTGCGCCACGGGCTCCGTCGTCCTGGACGCCCAGTACGGGGGCGCGCTGGGGATTTCGTTTGTCGCGTTTGCCCCCTTTGCCGGCGTGGCAGCAGGCGTCTACATGTTCGGCAGGACATCGATGGCCCACTTTAACCCGGCAGTCACCGTAGGGTACTTTATTACCGGACACATAACGAGGATCCAAATCCTGTACTACCTCGCAGCCGAGCTGATCGGCGCCGTGCTGGGCTCGCTTTTTGTCCTGTATGTCATCGGGCCCGAGGCAAACCTCGGTGCCAATGCGCCCAACCACGACTTTGCAGTGGGACTGATCTTTCCAGTGGAGGTCCTTGCCACCGGGCTGCTGATGGCCGTGATATTTGTAGTCGTGTATACCAGAGGCCTGAGGGGATTCGGCGGGATTGCGATCGGGGGGATCATAGGGCTGGACATCCTCTTTCTGGCATCTGTCTCGGGTGCGTCCATGAACCCCGCGCGCGCCCTCGCACCCGCCCTGGTATCGGGGGTTTTTGACGACCTGTGGCTGTACTGGAGCGCTACCTTCGTTGGAGCCTCCGCCGTCGCCCTCATGTTCAGGAAAAAATTCGCCCCCGTGAGGCACAGACCGCCGTTTACGAATAATAAAGGCTAGCCCCCGGGTTTATCATTGTCAAAATCCAAAAAGCTGTTCTCTGATGCAAGAAGGGTGATCCCCTCCGGGGTGAACAGCCCGGTTCGGTACTTTGAGCCGTATCCGTTATTTGTAAAAAAGTCAGACCGAAGCTCGATCTGGGATGCCGACGGCAGGCGCTATGTCGACTTTTGCAACGGATACGGCGCACTGCTCCTTGGCCACCGGAGAAGGGAGGTGATCTCCGCCGTCACGAGACAGCTGTCCCGGGGGACGCTGTACTGCGCGCCGACCGAGCAGGAGATCCAGCTCT
>CAYGCI010000119.1:0-3635 GCA_964348355.1 uncultured Nitrosopumilaceae archaeon
CCACTCCTGTATTATCCTCCTGTTCATGGCAATCAGATCGTCCACCGTGAGCATGGTTGTACGGGGCAGCCCGGGTCTAATTAACATGGATGTGCATTCCCGATTGTGCCTAACTCCTCCTCCCCCCACGCAATGGCGCAGCACATGATGGCTGCCAGGCAGATCAAGACTGGTTTTCAGCAAGACGTTCTTCCACTACGGCAAGAATTTGCCGCAGCTATTGTATTTCCAATCGTACGGACCGACGCAGCAACCGCCAAGATTTATTTTTTTGCGTGCAATGTCCCTTTCGATCTTGTCGTTTATTTCCATATACCCGTAGACTATCCTCGCAAGATCGTCGCTGCCACAGTGCGGACATTTTTTGGTTTTTTTCCTGCTATTTGCGTGTGAAATGTACAACTTCAGGTCCTATTTATACTGGCAAGCAAATACTTCCTAGATTCCTAGGCGGTTTAAATAGGACCTGAAGTTGTACTGTGAAATCAATGTAGGCGATGGCGACATGTGTTCTTCTTTCATGCCTAGGCGTTACGCAAAGAACCCATAACAGTCTTTCGTTGAGTCCGCAAAATCCACAACGCGCCAGCCTCCTGTCACATATTCAATCGGGATGCCATAGTACACACATCAAAAATTGGAACATAGTTTTGACATATTGTGCCTGTCTCTAAAAAAACATCCTACTTTCAACCATGCACTACAGTGAGAGCGTATCCCAGGTCTCCGTTCTTGAATCCTCCCATTCCTCCGTTGCAGACGCATATTGGGTAGTGCACTGTCAAAAATCTATGTTTCTAAACTCGAATTTAGAAACATATGTCTTCAAACGTGACGCATCATCAAGTCGGATAGTCTTGAACCCACGAACTCACAGGATTTCCAATCTTGCCAGTATGTTTGCCCTCCGAGTCGCCAGGTCGTCTTCGGACATGCCGCGAAACCTGCCACGCAGTAAACTTTACCGGACCGATCCCTTTGAATCCTTGTGCCGGGTCATGGATACGATCCTGAATCCGTGCCTCCTCATCAGATCCACATGGCCGGACAGCGGCACCCTGTTTATCATCCAGATCAGCCTGTCCCAGCGCATCCTCCATGCCACATCTCCTATCGTCCAGTGATCATTCCAGTTTTTGGAGGCAGGATCATGCGAGGCAAAATTTATCCGGTGGGATGCATACCCTCCCGGCTTGAGCAGGCTTGCCATCATCTTGTATACATCAGACAGATGGCCCACATGCTCCATGACCTCTTGAGAGAAGATCATGTCTACGGCGTCCCTTGGCATGCGGGAACGGAACCACGGCACCTCGTACCTGATCTCAAACCGTCTCCCCCCCCCCACGTCTCCTGCGGGTGTGCCGGCCACCAGATCCCTGATCCTCTTGAGACGCCCCGGCTCCATGGAATCACGCATCCGATCTCTGTCCAGTATGTGATCCGGAAAATCGTGTGTGTCAAGCCACCCCGACAGCCGCGGAAACTCGTCACCGTCTGGAATCGGTGCCCTTTACATGAACAGTCGTACCAGCTCGTCAAATACCTTCAAATTGGTGCCTCGCGTCGCATGCTGTACGTCGTCAAGGGCATAATACTTGTGCGAGCCGGAGATCAGCGCGGCAAGTCCGACGCCCAGCGAACTGCCTGGCCCAATCTCGGCCACGGCCTCCGGGCAGTTATTCAGCCCCTGCCTGTCGGCGCAGACCAGGTGGTGCAGCCAGGTCGCATAGCAGTATCGGGCCGAGGACGCAAGTCCGTGTATGACCCGCTCGGACTTTCGAAGGTGAAAGTACAGGTGCCGCAGACTTGTCCCAAAATGCAATACGTTGGCTAGCCGTTTCCTGTATTTTATTCATACCATGAAAAACGTCTAAACATTATCTTTCTAAACTCAAGTTTGGAAACATTATATTTCGATGCCTTGCGCAACGCCGCTACCTTGAGAACTCAGATTCATTCCTTGCTAGTTTCAGGCAGGGTCAGGGCGTGACGCCATCATGTCCCTGCTCCCCCAGATGATCATGCGCGATACGGCCGATTATGTTGATCTGCTCAGCCATGCCGATGTCGGTCTTGGGCAATGATTTGAGCAGACCAGCTAAGTGAAAAGTACCCCGAAATCGAGTAAAAACAGAAACCGGGCATGAGGCGCGACGCCTCAACGGCAAGGCAAAACAGCAAATCTCATTTACATTTCACTTGGCTGATCCTACACATATACACAGGATGATCAAAAGACACATGATGCGCACGATCGACACCATGGCGTGGCCCAACTTCTTCTATGTCGGCCCCGGAAAAACAGGAACGACTACGATGTACCACATTCTGAGGGGGATCCGGGGAATGTATGTTCCTTCCGTGAAGACTACGAGTTTTTTTTTACGCCGCATAACCAAGAGGCAGTACCTCTCGTTTTACAGGGATGTCAGAGACGAGAAGGTGGTTGCCGACACCTCGCACTATTACTTTAGCAGTACCGCGTGCCGGCGGATCCACGCAGTCAGGCCGGACGCAAAGATCCTTATCACCCTGCGGGATCCCGTCGAGTATCTGTTCTCGCGATTCCTGTTTAATGGTCTGACATGGCAGAGGACTGCACTCACTTTTACGCAGACAGTTGATCGATTTATCGACGACGACTATGGCGCCCTGTGCCGCAACGACGTCGACAACGACCAGGATCTGCTGGACTTGAGAAAGTCAAATAGGGGTTATAACTCCGAGACGCTGTCCATGTGGATTTCTGCCTTTGGAAGGAACAACGTCAAGGTGATACTACTTGAGGACCTGATCCAACACCCGAGGGATACGGTGGCCGATCTGCTGGACTTTGTGGGGGGAGGAGAATGTACTACCGGCCTTGACTCGTTCGCCCTCAAGGCCCACAATCCATTCCACATACAGCGCTCCCATGCGCTGTCCAAAATCATAGATCGCATACCGCTTTCATCCCAGAAACGCATCCCGTTTGGCGTCAGGGAGTTTGTCAACAAAAAAATACTGAGAAAGGTGGTGGAAAAACCGCAGATGAGCCCCTCTGACAGGCGCAGGCTGCAGGACTTTCTCCGGGACGACGTCTCTGAGACAGAAAGGATACTTGGACGCAGGCTTCCATGGGAGAACTTTCGATAGCGCACCCATGATGGGCGGCTGCCGGCCAACCCGTCATGACTGTGGAGCCGTTTGGTGTCGTCTGGACGGGGCGTGTCCAAGGGCGGAAATTTAGAAAAACGTGCAGGTTGAGCCAAACAAACTGAATTACGCGACAACCTCCGTAACTGGGGGGCCATATCTCCCATCGTCCAGTGATCATTCCAGTTTTGAGGCAGGATCATGCGAGTCAAAATTTATCCGGTGGGATGCATGCCCTCCCGGCTTGGGCAGGCTTGCCATCATCTTGCATACATCAGACAGACGGCCCGCATGCTCCATGACCTCTTGAGAGAAGATCATGTCTACGGCGCCCCTTGGCATGCGGGAGAGAAACCACGGCGCCTCGTACCCGATCTCAAACCGTCTCCTCCCCATTGCAAAGGAATATTTTTGTCCTGCTCGGACATACGGCATAGCATGTGCAGCTGTAGTACAGCCGGTTAGTATTCTGGCTTCCCAAGCCAGTGACTCGGGTT
>CAYGCI010000120.1:0-3563 GCA_964348355.1 uncultured Nitrosopumilaceae archaeon
GCCCGCCGCAACCCTCCGGGGCGCGGCTCCGAGGCGGGGGCAAATCCACGCACCACACGCTGTGGTGGAACCAGTACAGGGAGGGGCTCGATTATGCGGTGTACATTACCACGGCACAGGAGTTTGATGGCAGCCTCAGCGGCGCGCTGGTCAGGGAGGCAATATCATGGGGGAAGGTCACCACGGGGGCAAGGGAGATAACCATCCACGCAGAGGCCACGACGACTCTGCCCTTCATATACGCGGCGCTAGCAGCAAGGCTGGGCTAGTGCCGGATAAAACCTATTATCCACTATGTATCCAGTTAAGTTATGCCGCAGCCAGAGATTACGATAAGGGAGCTGGAGGAAATCAACCTTGAGGGCGGCTACCTGATTGACGGCTTTCCGTCGGTTGGATTCTCCAGCGCGATTGCCACAGAGTCGATGATCCACACCTCACAGTTCAAGCAGGCCGGAATCATCGACTCGGACGGCTTTCCCCCGGTAAGCCTGGTGAGGGACGGCAAGCCAAACTACCCGACGAGGATATTTGTAAACAATGATCTCAGGGTGGGGATCTTTTCGTCATATCTTGCAGTTCACGAATCACTGCACAGGATCATTGCAAGATCAATGCTGGACTGGGCCAGGGAGCACAGGGTCGGCCTGATTGTATCAAGCGTTGCAGTAAAGATTCCAGATCTCGCCGAGGGGGTGCTGGCGGCTGCAAGCACGGACGGTGCAAGAGGGAAGCTGCAGGACGCCGGAATCAGCGTTCTAGGCCAGGGGACGATTCCGGGAATTCCCGGCTGCCTGCTCAACGAGGGGATGCTGCTCGGACAGGATGTGGTGGTGATTCTGTTTCACTCGGTGGGCCAGGGGCCGGACTTTAAGGCCAGCGCCCAGCTGTGCAGCGCCATGTCAAAACTGGTTCCGGGGGCATCCTGCAACATCGAGCTGCTGCAGAACGAGGCTGAAAAGGCAGAAAAAATAATCAAGGAGACCGAGCAGGAGGCCAGGCACCTAAAGGACGGCATGTACGGATAGCCGCACCCGCCATCTTTGTGCACAAGATTTGACGTACCATAGTGGCGATTGAAAGTCTTTGATCATCAAAAGACGCCTTCCTGCGTGGTTTATGCCCGCATGTGCTCAAAAACTTTTAATCGTCACTATAGGTCACGTCCAATCGCGGGCCAGACATGTGATCCACAAATCCGCGATTAAATGGTAAACGGCAGGTTGCGACCTTCTCTACACAGTGAAAGTTTTTGTAGAATGTGTCAAGATACACTGCGGTGAATTTGACCACGACTAATCTCCATACTTTGTCCGATGTTCCTTCCATTCCGCAAGTGGCAAAACCCACACCTGAACTTCCAGAGCCCGAGATGTTACCTGCTATCTGCCTGCATTCCCCAGCTCCCAAAAATATTAGCAATCTGGAGATGTCACGAGGTACCAAGCTATAATCCGACATAGCCCTCAGAAAGAATTCTTATATGGACTGCCAGAACCTGCTGCCAGTGCAGCGTCATGGAATTTCCTCCACATCCGCACTGGCACTGCTGTGGACGGATGGAAAGATACACAGGGGTGCATCTGCAAGAAAGTACCTGGAGAAACTAAGGCTCAACTCGGGCAAGGAGCTGCTGTCAAAATGCAACAGAGTATGGCCGCACTACGGGGAGGTAATCAAGAACAGGAAAAGCTGCATTTTGGAGCTGGCCGGGGAGATCGTCAGAGGGGGCGTAGGGCAAATAGTGACCTTGGGTGCAGGCATGGATCCCCTGTCGCTGGAGGTCTGCGAGATGTCGCAAAAAGCGAGGGTCTTTGAGGTGGATTTTGAAAACATGGGGGTAAAGTCAGGCATGATTAAAAAAATCAGTCCGTCACTGGGCAGGCGCATCTGCTGCATTACTGCAGACATTTCAAGGCCCAATACGGTGATGAGGAAGCTCGTCGAGGATGGGTGGGCAAAAAACAGGCGGACGCTGGTCATACTGGAGGGCATATCGTACTACCTGGCAGAGGAGAGGTTGTGGGACATGATCAGGAAGTTCAGCACATTGGATCAGAGGAACCGGGTAATTCTGGAGTATCTGCTGCCAAGCAGTGACGTTCAAAAAAACCGCGCCGGAATTCCGAACCGGATATTCCACATCATCGCCAGGGATTTTGACCTGGCAGGGATTGTAAGGTACAGCATTTCAGACATCAGGGCACGCGTGAGGAGGATGGGTGGGGAGGTTACCGGCCACCACACAATGAGGGAAATGGAGAAAAACAGGACTTGTGAGAACCGCTATTTTAAAACCAAGAAAAGCGGCTGGATAGAGATATGCCGTCTTTCGGTATAGGGCGTCTGACATGCTATGAACAACCAAGTGCAGGTGCGGCAAGGCACCTCCGGAGATGGCAGCCCATTGGGGCATCAGCGATATGCACCAGACGACACTGTAGACCGGGATCTTGATCACCATATCCCTCACGCCGTATCCCAGAACGCGCCAGTTTACTGCGCAGGTAGGTATGGCCTCGCCGGCACCCCAGCAGAGGCGGGTCAAGAAAGCAATCAAGCGTGCAGCTGATAATACGCCAAAAGCAAAAGGGAGGCATGACAGGCTCCCAGACAGCCCAGTCCATGGACGTCCCTATCCGCCGGGTGCACAAACGGCATGCCCGGGCGCTGGGAGCACTCGGCGGTCCTCTCGGCACGGCCCTCCGAGCGCCCGGGTGCGGCGTCGCTGCATGGCGCATGGTGGAGAGGATCAGGATTAATATTCCGCACCGCACGGTACACAGCGTGCTAAAAGACGATTGGATGGCAGGCGACCAGTCCAAGCGCGGGAAGCGCAGGTGGCTGCGCCGGGAGAGGGAGTACTCCAACTCCATGTGGCACACGGGCTGGAAGCAGATACACGGCGGGACGCACGACGGCAGGTGGTTTTTGTGTTACGAGGATGATGCATCCCGGTTCGTTACCGGATACGGGGTATTTGACAACGCGACTGCAGAAAACGCCCTCAAGGTGCTTGATGAGGCCATACGGAACCACGGCAGGCCCGCCTCCATAATGACGGACCGTGGGAACCAGTTCCATGCAAACGAGGAAAATGGCGCAAAGACCGGACACGGCAGGTTCGAGGAGAGCCTAGTGGCCCTAGGCATAAGGCAGGTCCTTGCGGGGCCGGGCCGCCGGCAGACAAGCGGCAAGGCCAAGAGGCTGTACGGCGAGATACAGCGCAAGCTGTACGAGTTCGAGGATATCATGATGAGAAAAAGCGATCCCGTTGACCTGTTCATGAGATGGTACAACTACGACAGGCCCCACATGTCCCTAGACCGGAAGAGGCAGGAGACGCCCGCGCAGGCATTTGAGCGCAAGATGCCGCCTTCGGGCAAAACGGTCACAGATGAGACAGGTGAAGGGCATCATGCCAGATGATGAGGCACTGCTTTCTGTATCCCACAAACAGACTAGCACCGTAACAACTCGGGCTCTGGAGGCTGTTCTTGATTTCAGGCACAATTTGCCCGGGAGGGGGGCCTCCAAGGTGGCAAAACTCACGACTGAACTTC
>CAYGCI010000121.1:0-3558 GCA_964348355.1 uncultured Nitrosopumilaceae archaeon
CATGGGGATCTATATCAGGGAGCCCAAGCCCCCCTCCATGACGCAGGATCTGGGGTACTTTTCACTTAGCTGTGGAACCGCAAAGATTTTTTTACCTGCCCCGTGGCATAACCGCATGGACAAACTAATACAAAGGATAGATGAGATGATAGAGGAAAAAAGCCTGTTAAAGCATCCGTTTTATGAAATGTGGTCGGCAGGCCAGCTTACACTTGACTCGCTGTCTGGCTATTCAAAGGAATACTTTCAGCTTGTAAAGGCCGTTCCAGGATTCATGGAGCCGATAATCAGGCAAGCCCCCGAATCCGTTGCCGGGGAACTAGCTGACAACCAGGCAGAGGAGGCGGCCCACATCCGGCCGTGGAAGGACTTTGCGGCATCCCTGGGGGTATCAGAGTCTGAACTGGACAGTTATGCCGGCCTTGAGAAAACCAACCGGGCAGTAAGTTTCATGGACTCCCTCATGGCTACCTACGAGGGCGGCGCATGTGCAATGTATGCATTTGAAAAGGAAATCCCAAAAATCAGCCAGACCAAGCTTGAGGGCCTGGCAGAGTTTTACGGGCTGAGCTCAGAGCAGGCCACCGAATACTTTAAACTGCACGCGGAGGCCGACATAAGACACGCCGCCTCCTGGAGAAACATCCTGGAATCATCGGCGACCTCTGAGGATCAGCTAGTAGAGATTGCAGACAAGTCAATCTCCGCACAGAATCTGCTGCTTGACGGCTGCCACGAGGCATATTGCTGACGCAAGAGTTTACCCCCTAGACGGCACCGTCGATCAGGGCCTTCATGACAGTGCCTCCCCACGCCGTATTCCGGGGAGGGGCAAGCTCGTACTTGCTGACCCTCACAACATTTTATACCCAAGATGGAAAATCATTTTTCTGGGGCCCGTAACTCAGCTTGGTAGAGTAACCGACTCATAATCGGTGAGCCAAGGGATCGAAGCCCTTCGGGCCCACTATCCACCAGCACACACCCACGGAGGATCCACTGCCTGGCCACGTAGCTCTTCTTGAAAAAGGGATACGTAGTGCCTGCGTCAAATAATCGATCATAATTTTGACACATCGCGCCTATTTTGACACAAAACTGATTGGTTTTCAATTATAGATGCCACGCCCCTTCGTATGTTGAGGGCCTGGGGTGCTGCGCTCCTGGCCGTCGTCCAACCATGCCGTCCCTGTCCGGGAGGACAAGGATCAAGGACTCAAACATTCCTGTGACGCTCGGGAGCGGGGAGTCTGCCATGGTCAAAGCTCGGCGAGATCCTCATGTCTGGAGGAGGGCCGAGGCTATCAAAGATATGACAGGAATCAAAAGAACATGAAAAACAAAGTTTGTCAATTCTGAGGGTATTGGGTATTTCCCTTTCTATCCTGTCATGTTACACCATACGTTTTAGTGCCTTTAGAGCCTTCTGATCATCACGTCCTTGCCGAACATGCGCTTTATGGCCGATGCCACGATCTCGACGAGCCACCTCCTGCCGTAGCCGGCCGTGCCATTCGGGTACGGCAGGTTCTCCTGCACTGTGGGAGATCACCTGCCGGCACCTCGGGCCGCCCGGGCTGGCCTCGCACAAGCATGCCCCACCTGCCGCCGCTTCCTTTGCCCGTGGCAGTACAGTTTACCGGACGCCGTATGGATGGCCTGAGCCGCACCCGTGGAACTAGGTGACGTTTTTCCCAGAACCGTACTCGCCGTCGGCAGGCAGGATCTTGTCCGGCATGTTCTGAATGGCTGGCAAAACACATGCTGGCCGGTAAAGGAAATCGAAGAAAGCCATACGGGCAGATTGCCAGGCATCCATCCGATCACAGGGGATTCGGGGCCCACTCCCGCCATATTGGCAGGGCCTAGGCAGGCAGGCGAGACCTGGCAATTGAAAATAGGCCTTGTGCGCAATCGGTACGGATCAAAAAAAACCGGGCAGCTTTTACGCCACTTTTGGCAAACATGCACAAGGTCTACCTTACACAGCTGAATGCGAGGCCGCCTGCCCCGGCCAGCCATGCATGAACCGTAGCGCATGACCCCCGTGCCTGGATGGCAGGTGACGCGGCCTTGCACTTGCCTCCAAATTGAAACGGTATTTACCATGCAACGGCCAGGTTATCTTGGACCCGTGGCACAGTCAGGATAGTGCGGGCGGTTCCGGACCGCCAGGTCGGGGGATCGAAGCCCTCCGGGTCCTCCCCGTCATATCATCCGATGTGCGGCCTCTGCCATACCCACAATGCAGCTGTCTTTTCCAAGTGGGCAGATGCAGCTTATCCTGTTATTGAGGGCGTCTCCCCTTACGATCCCAGCCACATCATGGCTGCCTGACGGCGCCTCGTACAGTTCAGCCGGGCTGGGCTTGGCCTCCCCTCCCCCCTTAAAGCATGGGCCCCTGGCCGTGTCTTTGGCCGGCGCGTCCCTGATCAATCATGCCCGCCACGCTGTACGCCGGGAGCCAAAGCCGTGGCACGCATCATTACGGTACCGAACATCCCGTCCCGCCCGCGGCCGGCGCCGTACCATGTGCGCGATCACTGCAGCCGAGCCTGCAGTCCAAGGGAACCGGGCCGGCGCATCAGGCGGTGTGGCCGGCGCCTTGCCGAGACCCCGATTATGGGCGTGCTGGCCACCTGAGTGGCAAGCAATCCGGGATCCGCTTCCAATTGGTTTTAAAATGGCCCCGTACCAGTCAGGCTGGCTGCAATGAGGAATCAGAGTTATGTCTGACAAGTGATGTGAAGGCATTTGACTGAGCAACCAACTTGAATCAATCCGCCCCCCTCTCCAACCCGGTAGTTTTCTTCAAGTCCTGGAACTCTCAGGCATTATCAATATCGCACAAGACTGTGGATCAGCTGGAATCGAATGTTTTTTACGGTGGCGTCCGGTCTGCCGTTGCTGACAAAAGGATACAGTCTGATTTCCTGATCATGTCAAAAACATCGTCTGCAAGCAACCCTCGCTGCATGCCTGACAACCTGTCATAAGGGTCACTCTTGTCCCTCAATGCGGCAATGAAGCCTGAGTCTTTCCGGCAGTGGCATGTTTTTGAAATATTTGGTATGAGGTCACCTACCCCTGCCAATCAGGCACGAATTGATATCTATGACTATGATTTTCACGCCTAGTCAACAGGGGGACGTGACCACATACAATATTTGTCTGTTGTACGTCTGACGGCATCGTCCAGCCTCCCCCTTCGTCATTGGCAATGATTCTTGCCGGTGTGAAGAATCGGAGGCTGCCCCTATGACTTTTCTCACCAGCAGTATCCCGAACCTCCACCTTCGTCAATATGCAGGTGATACGACAGCGGTGCGTGATCATGCCATGGGGGTTGTCGCCTAATTCATCAGAATTCCTGAAAACCACTGAGATGTCAGTGGATCAGGCGTGCAAAAATGGCGGGAATTCAGAAAAACGTGCGGATTGAGCCAAACAAGTGGAATTAGGCGACAACCCCCATGCCATGATATAAAACCTGATAATGCATCTTAGACTGTTGCATAACCCTGCCTAAAATCTGAAACTTGACCGAAAATCACCATA
>CAYGCI010000122.1:0-3533 GCA_964348355.1 uncultured Nitrosopumilaceae archaeon
ACAGCACGGGGGGGTGGCACGCAATCCCGCCTTCCGCACCGTCCACCCCCCCCCGCACGCATGATCCACATGGCAGCCCAATGACTTTCAGGAATCCTGGCGAATTAGGCGTCAATCCCCACCCCTTCCCAGACAACCAAGGGAGGGGTGCGGTTTGTCGTACAGCTGTTGCCTGTTATGAGCGGTTCTTGAAATAAAATGATGGTTTATGGCCAGAGGCCCCGATGATTGAACGCCTCGACGACCCGCGAGACTGCAAGCACCATTGCCGCCTTTCTCATGTCGATCTTGTGCCTTTTTGACAGTTCAAGCGTGTCCCGGAATCCGGTGGTGATGTTTTTCTCCATCTTTTTTGCCACCTCCTCGAAGCTCCAGTAGAATCCCTGGTTGTTTTGAACCCACTCCAGATACGAGATGCACACGCCGCCGGAGTTTGCAAGGATGTCTGGGACTATGACAATATTCTTTTTGTGGATTATGGGATCTGCCTCGGGCAGCGTCGGGCCGTTGGCCGCCTCGCCGATAATCCTGCACTTTAGGTTCTTTGCGATTTTGGCGTCAATCTGGTTTTCCAGCGCGCCCGGAATCAGTATGTCACACTTTGTCGTGAGCAGCTGCGCAGTCGTGATCTTTTTGCTCCCCGGAAATCCGACGACGGTGCCCTTTTTTTGCTTGTGCTCTAGCATCTTTGACACCTTGAACCCCTTTGGTGCGAGTATTGAGCCCTTGGAATCACTTGCCGCAATGCACCTTGCCCCCATCTCCTCGAGATACTGGCCTGCAAAGGTCGACGCGTTGCCGAATCCCTGGAGGGCGACTGTCGCGCCCTTTAGCTTTATCTTCAATGACTCTGCGGCCTCCCTTACGCAGTATGCTGTGCCCAGCCCGGTGGCCACGTTCCTTGCAAGCGAGCCCCCCATCGGAATCGGCTTGCCGGTGATGACGCCGGGCTGATGTCTGTTGCCCTGCAGCTTTCCAAACGTATCCATGATCTGGGTCATTTCCTTTCCCGTCGTGTAGACATCGGGTGCGGGAATGTCCTTTTCAGGCCCGATGATCTCGGAGATCATAAAGGCAAATCTTCTTGTGATTCGCTCCTTTTCGGCGTCGCTCAGCTTTTCCTTTTTTGGGTTGACAAAGACGGCTCCCTTTCCGCCGCCGAGTGGGACGTCGACCACTGCGCACTTCCAGGTCATCCATGACGAGAGGGCCATCACCTCCCTTTCCATGTACTCGACGCCGCCCTCGGGGTCAAAGAACCGGATTCCTCCCTTGTACGGGCCGCGATCGTTGTTGTGCTGGCTTCGAAAGCCCGTAAAGACGCGGATCTTTCCGTCATCCATCCTTACCGGGATTTTTACGCGGAGGAGCTTGTTTGGCATTGCAAGGTACTCCCGCATGCCCTTGTCCTTGATTCCCAAAATGTCACAGGCGTCGTTGACCTGCTGGGTCGCATTGTCAAACGGATCTGCTTTTACCAAGATAATCGATCCTTTCTGACGCCAAATTCTATTTAAATCTGATCCCGGAAAAAATCCGAGCGTGGCTTTTGACCTCCAAACCATTAAAGTAAAGCCGCGCCGACAGGCAGGACATGAAGGTCCTGGTCACCGGCGCCTCGGGCTTTATCGGATCAAGGCTTGCCGGCATGCTGGCAGAAGGGGGACACCTGGTGACGGCACTCGTGAACAGAAACGACGTCTCGGTTCCCAAGATAAAGACGGTCAGGGGGGCCATAACCGACAGGTCACTTGCACTCGATGATGATTTTGACGTCGCATATCACCTGGCCGCAGTCACGCCCCTGGAGAAAAGCAAGAAGGTTCAGCGGCAGGTAAACTTTGAGGGGACCGTAAACCTGTTTGACAGGATCAAGGACAGAACCAGACACGTTGTCTATGCGTCTGGCCTGGGGGTTTTTGGGGATCCCGGGCATGTAATCGACGAGTCGACGGAGAAGAACCCGGTTACAGAGTTTGCAAGGATACGGCTGGCCGCAGAGAGATACCTGGAGAAAAAGTGCAGGGAGGCCTCCATCGGCTTTACCGCCGCGTACCTTGGGGAGGTGTATGGAAACGGGGGATGGTTTGCAGAGCAGCTTGTCGGCAGAATGAGAAACAACAGGTTCAAGATGCCCAAGGCCGGGGATTACTTTAGAAGCTTTGTGCACGTGCAAGACGCCGCAGGCGCGCTCGTGGCAATCGGGGAAAAGCGCCAGTACGACGAGAACTTTGTCGTGACAGACTCCAACCCGGTGCTGTTCAGGGATTTCGTCAACTTTGTCGCAGACAGGATCGGGGCAAAACGGGTGGGAAGCATTCCGGGATTTGTGGCAAAGGCGGTGCTGGGAGGAGACGCGGTAAGGCTGCTGACTACTCCGACCAGGGCGTCAAACAAAAAAATCTCCGAGCTGATGGAGATAAAATTCCCAAGCTACAGGGAGGGTCTGGCTCAGGTCCTGGCGGATATGGGTCAGATGTAGACCTTTTTGGAGCTCATCTTGCGTTCAAGTCTGTCAATTGCCTCGATTAGCACGTGGATGTTGTACTCCAGAAAGTTGGAGACGTGATACAGTGCGCCGTACTTTTCCCCGATTTTGGAGACCAGGTTGTTTTTTTCCATAATCCTCAGGTGGTGCTGGACTGCCTTGTAGTCAAGGCCCATCTCTATCGAGAGCTGGTGCGTGTTGTAGGGCCGGTCCGTCAGCATCATGATGATTCGAAGGCGTGTAAGGCCTCCCCTGGTTCCGGTAAACATGTAAACCAGCAGCTTTTTGGTGTGCCGATCAACCCTGCGGTCTGAGGCCCCGACGGTCTTTTGGATCTGCTCTTTGAACTCCAACAGTTGTGCCGTGCTCATGCGTACTCTGATGGTAGATGCGGGATTTGTCTTAAAACCATATTTCCAATTCATGTCCAAATTCAGCCCGGATATCGTGCCAGGTACGGGCGGGCTACGGGTCAGGTGGCAGTATCAGGCCGGATCCGCCTTGCCTTAGTCAGCACATAAAAAAACGGACAATTTTGACAACTGTTTTTGATCCAAAGATTAAGAGTATGAGGCCACCTACCCCTCACAATAGGGTAAACGTTACTGACTGTGCCTGATCCTTATACTATGATCGTGTAGACTAGGTATTATGAAAGGTCAGCTCCTCACATGCTGCAAGATCGAGGCATCTACAACATCGCCCACGGAGACGCTAAGGAATCTAAAAAAGGGTAACAGCTCGGGCTTCGGAAGTGATTTACAATTTTAGGCACAAATTCTGTTTGAACGGTCTTCTTTGATGGCAAAATTCATGCCTGAGATTCCAGAGCCCGAGCTGTTACTTGGCCTCGGGGATTGGCGTAATCCCACCTGCTTGATATAATCTGGACATTTTTCTGAATTTCCGCTCCCCCTGCATATAGTCCGTATGAGATCCATGGTTTTTGGCAGTTCTGGTGAATCAGGCAGGCAGCACCGATCAGATCTGGGGGCTGGGATCCGTGATTCTTCCCATGAACAGGATCGCGCCGCTCTCGTCGTCC
>CAYGCI010000123.1:0-3464 GCA_964348355.1 uncultured Nitrosopumilaceae archaeon
TCAATGCCAGAGCAGTATCCCAGCTCCTCGATCATCTCCAGGTCATACCCCGTCCGCGTCTCCAGCCTCTGGCGTTCCAGCTCGCCCAGCTCCGGCAGGCGCTTTTTGAGCTCTGTCCTGATTGATTTCAGCGCGCGCTTGCGCACGTCCTTGGCGATGAGATAGTGCTTTGCGGGAAATATCTTGATCCGGGGGATGCCCTGCTTTTCTTGCATGGAGACGTGATCCAGTACGGAGATCCTCTCGACCTCGTCCCCAAACATGGAGATGCGGATCAAGTCCTGGGAGTATGCTGGGATGACGTCTATCGTATCGCCCCTGACGCGAAAGTCGCCGGGGGCGACCTCCGTGTTGTTTCTCTCGTACCTGGCATTGACCAGTTTTTTGATGATCTGGTCGCGCTGAATCTCCCGGCCGGCATCTATGGTAATTGCCATGTCCTCCCAGTCAGAAGGGTTTCCAAGCGAGTATATGCACGATACCGTGGCCACTATGATTGTAGGCTCGCCGGACAAAAGCATCGCCGTGGCCTCCAGCCTCATTTTTTCTATCTTTTCGTTGATCTGGGTGTCCTTTTCGATGTAGGTGTCAGTCTGGGGCATGTAGCTTTCGGGCTGGTAATAGTCATAGTATGAGACAAAGTATCCGACGTTGTTGCGGGGAAAGAACTGCCTTAGCTCCGCGTAAAGCTGCGCGGCAAGCGTCTTGTTGTGGGATATGACCAGTGTGTTTTTTCCGGTTTGTGCAATTACGTTTGCAACGGAGAACGTCTTTCCGCTGCCGGTGACGCCAAGCAGGGTCTGGACGGATCCCTTCTTGACGCCCCGGATCAGCGAGTCGATTGCCCGGGGCTGATCGCCCGTGGGGGCAAAGTCAGATACCAGCTCAAACTCGGCGGCCTTTTGCACAAAGCTAGACTGCTCAAAACTGAATTTAAAGCAATGGCGGCATGCCTGTACTCACCACACGGGCTCGTCTGTCATCCTCAGGCCGTCGGGGCCGGCCTCAAAGCCCATGACGCGCAGGGTTTCTCGGGCGGTGGGGGTGCCCCGCTTGAGGATGTTTTGTGCCAGATCAACCCGGTCGTTTTGCCTCATGGTCTGGCCGATCTTGTACTTGCCGCGCATGTCCTCTGGCAGGATCCTGATTACCGCCACGTGGTCTAGAACCTCCATCTCGGGCCTCAGCGGCTCGTACCGCCCCTCTGGCTGGTACTTTTTCATCAGCGCGTTGAGTGCCGATGCCTTTTCCCGCGGATCCCGGACAAGCGTCGAGGCGCCCTTTATTACCACGCTGATATAAAGCGTATCAGCCCGGGACGCGTCGGTGGGGTGGAAAAAGTACGAAGGAAGAAACTCCAGCTCCCTGTCTACCTCAAAGCCGGACTTTGGGTTTGCCCTGATGTTTTCAAGCTTTTCCCCGCGGATGTGGGAGTGCATGTATACTGCATCATCAAAGAAGACAAAGTTCATCGGGACGGCCTGCGGGTAGCCGTTGGAGTCAATGGTTGCCAGCCGGCCGACATGCTCCTGGCTTAAAAACTCGATGATTTTTTCCCTGGACTTGATCTCCAGTCGCCCAATCAGCTGCACAAATGGGGCTCGCTTTGGGCAAGTAATAAAAGTTAAGAATCCCCTTCCTGCTGCCTTTTCAAGAACGCGCGCTCGGCCTTTTTGATCTGGGCGTTTTTTGCAACGTCCTCGCCCATGTCTATCAGCTCGTACAGACCGACGTCTGCTACCAGCACGTCCTCGCTTTCCTCGTCAAGATCCTCCTCTATGTCGTCCAGGATCTCGATGTTCTCATCCAGCACGTCAAGGGACTTGCTAATGTCCTCTGCCAGGTCGTCGTCTGTCATGCGTTCCCCATGATATGGTAGGACAGGCGGTTTTTTCAAACTAAAGGTTCATTTCTTTTGCCCTTTGGCGCAAATGTGGCATCACGTGGCTGGCAAACTTGTCAATCGAGCCAAAGTAGTTCTTGCCCCAGAAGCGTATGACAAAGTGGTTTACCCCCACCTCCATGAACCTCTCAAAGGTCGGAATGACGTCATCTGGGGTCCCCACGGCAGTCGAGGATCTTGCCACGGCCTCTGGAATCTTGGTTGCGGCCTCCCGCATCTTGACAATCCAGTCCTGGTTGGACATTGAATACTCGGTAAAGTACTTTACAAAGTCAAACCCCTCGATCTCCTTGAGCTGGTGGACCCTTAGAACCTCCGGCTTGAACAGGCTCACCTTGACGGCCTCCTTCATCTTCGCCCACGACTCTTCTGCGTCATCAGAAAAGTAGACGTCGATGTCCAGCGCCATCTGGAAGCTGTCCTTTTCCTCCTGCGTCCTGCCGTGCTTGTCCATGGAGGCCACTATCTGCCTCCGGTGGTCATCGAACAGCTCCGGGGTGTAGCCGATCGGCAGCCAGCCCTCGCCCAGCTTTCCGGTCATCGCCAGCGTTCTTTTTCCGCCCGCCGCCATGTAGGTGGGCGGATGCGGCTGTCGAATCGGCGGGGCCTGCAGGCACGCGCCCTCCAGCTTGTAGTACTTGCCCTCATAGTCTACCGTGTTGTCCGGCGTTGACTTGTACAGTGTCTTGATGACCTGGATCTGCTCCTCCCACTTTGAGACCGGCTTTTCAAACGGAATGCAGAACTCCTTGAGGTTCTGCGCCTCGCCGGCACCGATGCCCAGAATCGCCCTGCCCTTTGAGACCCTGTCCAGCGTGATTGCGGCCAGCGCGATGTTTGACGGGTGGCGCCTGATTGCATCGGTGACGCAGGTTCCCAGCTCGACGTTGTTTGTGACCGCGGCAATTGCAGAGAGCATGACCCAGGGGTCCAGCACCGTTGCATTCTTCCACTGGGGGACGTTTGTGTGGTCCATGTAGAAGATCGAGTCGTATCCGGTCTTGTCTGCAAGCATGCAGGCAGTCAGGATCTGATCCTCGGTGTATCCTGCCCTTGCCACATTGAGGCCGTTTTGAATCCCGAACTTTACCATGGCTTTGCTACCACTAGTCCGTCTAATTTGATACATAATAAGTCTAATCGTGCGAGCAGCTAAGTGAAAAGTACCCTGAAATCGAATAAAAAAACTGGGCATTAGAAGCTA
Source organism: uncultured Nitrosopumilaceae archaeon (assembly GCA_964348355.1). Taxonomy (GTDB): domain Archaea; phylum Thermoproteota; class Nitrososphaeria; order Nitrososphaerales; family Nitrosopumilaceae; genus JAWVZS01. The sequence continues at coordinate 3,108 of CAYGCI010000123.1, forward strand.
GTCTGTTGCACAGCCCCGGTTTTCGGCACGAAAAACTGGCTGTTTTTACGCGTTCAGGCACGGTTATGCAACAGGCTATGAGGAGCGGCGCCCCAACAGCAGGGCAAAGCAACAAATCATAACAGCTCGGGCTCTGAAAGTTCAGGCATGAATTTTGTTACTGATTAATGCCGATCAAATAGATGTGTGCCTAAAGCAGCTAAGCCAAATGTAAATGAGGTTTATTGTTTTTGTCTTGCTATTAGGACGCCGTGCCTCCTGCCCAGTTTCTGCTTTTACTCGATTTTTTGGCGCATCTCACTTAGCTGTAAAATCAGAAGCGACGTTCAGAACCCGATCAGTTACAACAAATCTCAT
>CAYGCI010000124.1:0-3402 GCA_964348355.1 uncultured Nitrosopumilaceae archaeon
GATTTGACCAGCACATGAATCTGCTACTCGACCAGTCAGAAGAGATCCCTTCTGATGGCGATTCAAAGAGCCTAGGAACCATAGTCGTCAGAGGAGACAACGTGGTAATGATTTCTCCACCTCCGTCATCGTAGGGTGGTTAATCATGGTCAAGGGCACAACCTCGATGGGCGGTTTTACCAAGAAAAAGGTCCACATCAGATGCAGGCGGTGCGGCAAAAACTCGTTCCATAAAAGGCACCACAGATGTGCCAGTTGTGGCTTTCCAGAGGCAAAAATGCGTAAATACTCTTGGATCAAATGGTACACATAGATGCAAGAGTTGGCAATCCTACTCAGTTCGATAGCTGGAGCGGCATCAGCGGTAGCTGTAAGGAGGTTTCCAAGGAATGCGACCGGACTGCAAAGCATCGGAGCCAGTGCGCACATCAGGCACCAGATAAACTCATTAAAAATTGAAAAGGACATCCTGAACAAGACAATTGCAAGGTTGTACGAGGGCGGTTCGGATCTGTCAAGGATTCAAAAAGACAGGCTGGTGCTGAAATACCAGCACCAGCTTGGGATAGTTTTGGCAAGGCTGGAAAAACTAGAGGCTGCGGGGCAGCACCCGGACCTGGGCCCGGTCGGCGACGGCCTGATCACCCTGATGGATCAAAAGCTGTCGCAGCTAGACAGCAGGCTGCACGAGTTGTCATCAAAGATTACAGTATCAGGCCAGCAGGCAGCAGGGGAAAAGAAGACGGCCTCCAGGGACTCCGAAAGGCCAAACCCAATCAAAAAAGTGCAAGAGTCTCTCAGGCCCGACAGGAGGCAAAAAGTCAGGGCGGCCGAGATTCCAGGGGCGCGGAGGCCGATGGAGATTACTACACTGACGCAGATACCCAAAGGCGCCCCAAAATACCCGTTTGATCAAAGGCCGCAAGCACAGCCTGCAGAACCGCAGGAAATCCAGGCTGCAAGGCCAAATGATGCAGCTGGCCAGAAGGGTGGGATCCAGGCAGGTGCGGAGGCGGCCAGCACGGCACACAAGCTGCCGGATCCAAAGGCGCTGCCAAAGCCGGAGCAAAAAGATGCTTCAAAAGCGGCCGACAGCATAGAGGATGACGAGGACGACCTGGAAAAGATCAAGGGGGATATTTTGAAGACACTCCACAAGCTCGAGCAAGCAGAGGTGGAATAGATGTCATATGATGATGCAGTCAATGCATTGTCAAAGGATGCGCTGAGGTTTGTCAAGGACGGACAGGTCCTGGGGCTGGGAAGCGGGCGGGCCGCGGCCGCCTTTGTAAGGGCGCTGGGGGGGCACATCAAGGACGAGGACCTGAATGTCAGGGGGGTTCCGACATCACTGCAGATCAAGATCACCGCAGAGGAGTGTGGCGTTCCGCTGATCGGGGCCGACCAGGTTCAGGCCATCGACATAGTCTTTGACGGCGCAGACCAGATTGATGATAAAAAATTCCTGGTCAAGGGAGGCGGCGGCGCGCTTTTGCTGGAAAACATCCTGATCAGCTCTGCAAAAAAGGTCGTCATCATGGCAGACAGGACAAAATTTGTGAGAAAAATCAACCGGGCAATTCCCGTGGAGGTCCACCCAAGTGCAAGAAGGACGGCATCGGCGGCAATCCAGAGGATTGGCGGCAGGCCGAGTCTCAGAGCGCTGGACAGGGGATACCCGTTCTTTACGGAAAGCGGAAATGTAATCTTAGACTGTGACTTTGGAGTCGTGCAAGACCCAAGGCAGCTGTCGGAGCGGATCACCGGTATAGCGGGAGTCATGGAGGCAGGCATATTTGTCAGGAGGCCGGACGTGATCTACAGGGCCGGGATCGACGGAAAGTTCGATATCATGTAGGGACCGGGCGCCTCACCAGCCTCCCGTGGCCCCCTTTGCCAACCACCTCAAAGTCCTCTGCCACAATCTCGCCCCTGACCATGGTCTTTACCGGCCAGCCCCTGAGCTGCCAGCCATCATACACGGCATAGTCAGAAAACCCCCCAAACAGCCCACTGTCCACCCGCTTTTCCAGCTTCAGGTCAATGACTGCCACATCCGCGTCAAACCCCGCCTCAAGGGAGCCCTTTTGGGGGTACATGCCGAAGATGCTGGCCGCATTGTAGCTGGTCAGGCAGACGAGGCGCTCCAGGGAGATTCTGTTCCTGTTGACGCCCTCGCTGAGCAGGATCGGCAGCAAGGTGCCGATTCCGGGAAAGCCGGCCAGGGCCCCCCACACGTCCTCCCCGCCGAGCTTTAGCTTTAGCTGGTTTGCGACATGATCGGTGCCGATGCAGTCAACCTCGCTTGAGGATATGGCATCCCACATGGCAGAAACGTCGGATTTTGATCGTATCGGGGGCATTACCTTTGCAAGATAGCCCCGCTGCCGCTCATAGGAGAGCGTGAGATAGTGGGGGCACGACTCTACGAAGATTCTGGTTCCGTTCTGTTTCTCCCTTCTTATTTGCTCGAGTGCGGCCTTGGAGCCAACATGGACAAAGTAGACGGTGCACCCAAACTCCCTGGCATGTTTTGATACCGTGGCAATGGCCTTTGCCTCGAACTCGGGGGAGCGGCTCTCAGACCATGCGGACAGGCCGTCCCGGTTTTTCTCCCTTGCAGTCTTGATTCCGCACGCACATGACTCATAGTCCTCGGCATGGACTAGGACGGGGCATTTCAGCTGGGCTGCCCTCCTGACAGTGCTGCGCACGATCTCATCGGTAACGTTGACATGCGCGTCACAGAGGCGGCTTGATCCCGGACTCATGTCCATGTAGACGTGCCCGATATCATCCCCCAGGTTCATGTACAGCTTGAACGAGGTGATTCCGCTGTCGGTGCAGTACTTCATCTCATTGATTTGGCTCTGGTTAAACATGGAGGCGTGAATCGCATAGTCAACATAGTGGGACTGTGCGCTTGCGGCAAGCTGTGCCGGAAGATCCCTTTCGTAAGAGCCCCCAAGGCGGAGCATGCGCATCATCGTGGCAATCCCCCCAATTGCGGCGGCGTGCGACTCGGTAGCGGCTGCCTCCTCTATCGGGGAGTAGACGCCGTAATGGACGTGTGTGTCGATCGGTCCGGGGATGGAGACTAGGTCCCTGGCATTGATTTTCTTGTCACATGCGGGCACGTCGCCGGTCAGGGCGACCACCCTACCGTCATTGATTACAATGTTCCTGTCGATCATGCCGGAGGGCAGCACGACGTGCGAGTCCACGATTACAGAGTCTACCGTCATCTGGATTTTGTGGGATTTTATGGCTATTATTCGTTGGGTAAATGAATAAAACCCGGAGCGTGGGCAGACAACCGTGGGCCGGTGGTTTAGGAGTATAACGCCGCGTTCGCAACGCGGAGGTCGGGGGTGCGATTCCCTCCCGGTCCATCAAAATATT
>CAYGCI010000125.1:0-3302 GCA_964348355.1 uncultured Nitrosopumilaceae archaeon
TGGTGATTTTCGGTCAAGTTTCAGATTTTAGGCAGGGTTATGCAACAGTCTACAAATAATGAAAGTTTCAATTATTATCTTTTTTTCAGGAAAGTGCCGCTTGATTATCTCAGCCACGTCCTGGGCGCCATCAACGTCTATCTGCAAGTCAGACTTTGCCTCCAGCTTGCCTGTGGATTTTTCAACGTCCATTCCCGCCTCGGCAAGCATCGGAATTTTCACCCTGAAGGTAAACCTGGTTTTGGAGCTGTCCTCGTTTTCAATCGAGCTGCTAGACTGAATCGTGATTTCCAGTTTTTTGAGAATCATTTTGTAAATATCATGCAGGCTTGCTGTCGGATAACACTGGACCAGAACTTTTTCCTCGGGCTTTAGATGGGCGTTTAAAAGCGTGGTTTTTCCCTGTCTTGGTGATCCGTATATCACAAGCTGTCTTTTTTGAACAAACGTCCGCTTGAAGCAATCGTCTATTTCCTGTCTTGCAACGTATGTTGATAGTCCACCACTGATCACCCCGAAAACGTTTTCCAGTATCATGCAAACCATCTACGAAAATTGTATTTAAATTGTCCATCAAGTCTTGGCGGTTTGGTTTTTGATGTGGACAAGCTGCTGCATTCAGGCAGAAGGGCTTCATGGCTTGCAAATGCCGGTTTTGCGATAATATCAGACAGTAGCATTGCTTGTCTCCTCAACTGGCGGCTTGAAACCGGCCGATCTGGCAAGCTCGGCGGCCTTTGCAATCTCTTCTACGGCCCTTTGAATGTCCCTCATCGTGTTTTGCTTTCCGATGGATATCCGGATGGTAACAGGTTAGCCCCTGCCTATAGTGGCGATTGAAAGTCTTTGATCATCAAAAGACGCCTTCCTGCGTAGTTTATGCCCACATGTGCTCAAAAACTTTTAATCGTCACTATAGAATTGGAGTCACGTCTCTTGCCGTCCAGGCATGAAAATCACAACTGCAGGCAGATTCGTGCCTGATTGCTGCCTAGGCAGGGGCTATCCTGTTACATAAGGTCGTATGTGGTCACGTCCCCTTGCCAGCTAGGCACGAAAATCACAATCATGCATCTAATTCATGCCTGACCGATGAGGGCAGGTGACCTCGTACACTACCTTTGTTTGAATCCTTATAAGGCAAGCGGGGCAGTGTTGCCGCCGGGCTTGCAGCAGGCGGCACATCCATGTCTTCTGGAGTCCGGTGACCTGATGCGGCCTGTTTTTTGGGCTAGTCGCCCAGAAGGCATCTCCTGGCTGCAAATGCCATCCCTGCGGGAACCCCGGCGTACATTGCCAGGTTCAGCGCAATCAGCAGAATCCCATATCCCAGGACCTCCGTCTCGGAGTCTTGATCTGCCAGGCCCATGATGCCAAGGGTGTATATCATCGGGGTGATTGTCATCCTGACTGCCTCCTTGAAGGCGGGGTTTTGCCGCTGCCAGTCAGCAACCGTAGGGGAAAACGAGTAGTAAAGCTGGTTGAATCCAGTCATAAACGCAGTGCCCGATGCCGTGCTGTAGAGGGCATCGTCCCGGATTTCCCGAAGCAGCTGCACCTGGGGTGCAAGCTCTGTTCCAAACGCAGCAGTTGCAATCAGGCAGCCGTTATCGGTTGTGTCAGGCCCGGACTCTACAATTACAAACTCGGGCTTGGGCACATGGGATCCCGGGGACTTGGCCTCGGTGGCGTCCCTGACCATTACCTGTCCTACCATGTGGGGATGCAGCAGGCAAAAGTAGTCATATGTCCCTGGCCTGTCAAACGTAAACTCAAAAACGTCCTCGGGCTGCATGATTCCGCTATCAAACAGATCGCCGTCATACTCGGTTACGGTATGCACTATTGCGTCGTCGTTTGTCCAGGTGACCCCGTCCCCGGCCCTAATCGTTATGGATGTGGGAATGTAGCAGGAGTCATTAAACTCGCATCCCGGACGGCTCGAGTCCCGGGCAATGGATACGGCAATCTCGGATTGGGCATCGGCACCGGGCAGGCAAAGCCCGAAAAGCACGCCGGAGGTTATCAGGAATGCAAACAGCGGAATCCGCATAAGGGCATGGGAGGGGTGAGATTATAAAAACAGTGCAGGTTGATGGAAGATCCTAGCGTCTCCTTCTCTTTTGGCCGGGCTTGTTCTGGCCGGGAACGCGGTTCAGAACAAACCTCTTTTTGAAGTTGCTCTTGTTTCTAAGGCTGGAGCTTGTGCCCACCCTCTTTCTTCCCTCGACCTTTGGGGTCTGTCCCCTCACCTTGCCTGCCTTTGTAAGGGATCCGTGAGTTGCCATGGTACAAAGCAGTCCGGAGTGAATTTATGTATTTGCCTAGTCGGTTCTGTGTAATCTTCGGGACATGAAGCCTGGATCTTCTCTGGATTGAAATGATATTTACCATGTAGCGGCCAAGCCCAATTTCATAGCAATGAGCAGAAGTCTTTGAGCCAAAACAGGGTTCATTCGAAAGGTATGATGATCGCGTAACCGGCATAGTGGGCATGGCAAAAGAAACGGACGGCCTGTCAGAGGCCATGCGCAAAGAAAAGGATGCCAAAGTCTACAAAAGGATCATGGCGTTGATGTTTGTGCCAGAGGACGATATGGGCGTGCCCGAGGCTGCAAGAAGGGGATCCGGTGCAGTGAGAACTCCGCGCGCAACCGGCAGGCGAAGTTCTCGGAGGAAGGCATAGACGGCCTCCGGGATCTTCCCCGTTCCGGATGCAGGCCAAGGGTGGACAGAAAAAAGATTGCCGCCATAATGGACTTGTCCATTGAATACAACAGTACCGACGTCATGACGGTGCGTGATGACATAAGGGATGCCACCGGGACAGAATACGACACAGGACATGTCCGAAGACTGATGCGCCAGTACGGCCTGTCGCGCCGCAAGGTGCAAAACGTACATGTCAACCATGCCGCCCCAAGCTCGGTATACGCATGGCAGTGGCATCTTGAAAACGTGCGTATTCCGTGCCTGAAAAACGGAGGTCTTGCGTTGGTTTCATCTGATGAGGTGTTCGTGCAGGGCGCATACGACAGATACGTATTAGACTTTATGCGTAATCGGTTCAGATCTGGGACTATTACGAACAAATTCGCCTCATTCGGGTAGATTACGCATAAAGTCTATTGGGTCCGGTCGGCACCAGAGGCGTGGCATCGTATTCGGGGAACCGCACAGGGGTGGCCGTGTTTAGAAGCATCGCAGAAGACGGCAGGAAGCTGTTCAGGACGCTTGCGGGATCGTTTACGTCGGTGCAGTTCATACAATGTCTGGAGGCGCTGCGCGAAGTCTGGCAGGGT
>CAYGCI010000126.1:0-3251 GCA_964348355.1 uncultured Nitrosopumilaceae archaeon
TCGGCATCCATGGCGCAGACAAGGTCGCAGTCCTGTTCATAGGCTTTGAGGAGACATATGACTTTTTAGAGGAGGCCTCAAAGCATGATGCGCTGGCAGGCGTCAGATGGTTCGGCGCCGACGCCAACACGGTACCGGCAGGCAGCGCGGAGGCACTGCGGTTTGCAGAGGCCGTGCAGTTTACATCCGTCCAGCCCACCGTTCCGTACGGCGACGTGACAGAGGACGTGGGGGCGCGGCTCGCCGAGGTCCTCGGCAGGCAGCCAAGCGTGTATGCGTTCTTTGCGTATGACGCCATGCGCCTGATCGGGGAGGCGGTTCTTGACGGCCAGACCGGCTTCGCGCCGGACGTGGCAGACGGGATCGTCTCGGCGGCGCTAGAGTACGAGGGCGCAAGCGGAAGCAACATCGAGTTTAGCGAGGCAGGAGACAGGCTGCGTACGGATTATGCCGTGTGGCAGATCATGGACGGCGCATGGACGCAGGCTAGCTTGCTCGAACACTTCCAGGTTCTGCCGCGCGATATCAATCCTTAAAAGCAGGTTTTTCCAACTATCAATGCCAAACATGGTGGTATCAAAATCATAATGGGTAACCGTTGTAGTTATTCTAGCAAACTGCCTGGAGGACTAGATGGCTGATCTGTGGGTAGAGGCGTCTGCGCTTGCCGTCCTGATCGGGCTGTCGGGCTTTTTTAGCGGCCTGGAGGTGGCCCTGGTGGGAACCAGGATCTCAAAGGTCACCCAGCTGGTAAACGAGGGCAGGAAGGGCGCCAAGGCGCTGCACAGGCTAAAGTCCAACCCGGGCTGGATGATGGCAAGCGTAAACCTCGGAAACAACCTGGTAAACGTGGGCGCATCGGCACTGGCTACAAGCGTGGCGATCCGGATGTTTGGAAATGACGGCCTAGGAATCGCGGTGGGGATCATGACGTTTCTGATCCTCGTGTTCGGGGAGATCACGCCAAAGACGTACTGCAACGCCAACGCCACAAAGGTTGCGCTGAGGTTTGCCCCGGCCCTGCTGGCATTCAGCTATGCCCTGTATCCGATAGTCAAGCTGTTTGAGTACATCACGCGGGGGGTGGTAAGGATGACTGGCAGCAGCTACGTCCCGCCCCCGATTACCGAGGAGGAGATCAAGGGGGTGATTGATCAGGGCCTGGCCGAGAAGGCGCTGGAAAAGGACGAAAGGGAGCTCGTACACGGGGCACTCGAGTTTGATGATACCGTGATCCGCAGCGTCATGACCCCCAGGACAAGGATGTTCTCGCTTCACGCAAGGATGTTCCTGTTTGAGGCGCTGCCCCTGATAAACCAAAACGGCCACTCCCGGATTCCGATATACAAGGAGACAAGGGATGACATCATCGGCTTTATCCACGTCAGGGACGTGTTAAAGGAGATGGAGAGGGACAACAAGATGACTACCCTGGATCAGATTGCAAGAAAGCCGGTCTTTGTATCGCAGGAAAAGCTTGTCAGCGGGCTGCTAAAGGAGATGCAGGGGCGCAAGACGCACATGGCAATCGTAATTGACGAGCACGGGGGAGTCGAGGGCCTGGTCACCCTGGAGGATCTGCTAGAGGAGATAGTCGGCGAGATCGAGGACGAGAGCGACAAGGCCAGGCCCAAGGGATACAGGGCAATTGACAAGAACACCATAATCACAAACGGCGACATTGAGATTGACGAGATCAACAAGATCTTTGATGCGAGCGTCCCGGAGGGGGACGACTATGCGACGCTGAACGGACTGCTGCACGAGAGGCTGCAGGACATTCCGCAGGAGGGGGACAAGTTGGAGATAGGGTCGCTTCGGATCATAGTCGAAAAAGTGTCAAAAAACAGGCCCGAGGAGGTCAGGATAGAGAGGACTGGGCAGGCCTAGCAAAGTGCTCTTGGAGCCTTTGCTTTTTCTCCTTCATGTGGAACACCGACTCGGTGTGCGCAAGCGCCTCCTCGTAGGGCCGGCCAAAGAGCATGGCCTGCATCAGCATGTGGTTCTCGGGGATTACGATCCCGGTCTGGTCATCAGAATACATCAGCTGTACCGTGTCGCCGACTGCGGCAGTCATGTTTGCATGTATGTGGACCATGTTGGTGTCCTTGAAGTTAAAGCCCATGGCATCTGCGCAGTCGCGCACGTCCTTTGTCCCCCCGGCGGTCCACAGTACTGCAACGCCGAGCTCGTCTCGAAATATTTCATGAATCTCAGAAGGCCTCGGCGCCGAATCACCAAATCTGACGTCCATGATGTGCAGGTGCATCTGCCTTGTCGGCACCTTGACGGCCCTGACGAACAGAGGCGAGTCCTCCCCTAGGTAGGTCTTGACGTCATCTCCGTGGTGGGGGCTCTGGGTCATCTCGATCGTGTCGGTCAGCTTCTTGTCGGCCTGCTCGATGTCTGCCCAGCGGCGGATCAGGGTGACGTCAAAGCGGACCAGCCGGTCACCGAACATGTCCCTCAAGGGTTCTAGAATCCTGCCCATCCCAGTGACGTTGCAGCTGCCCTGCATGACGTGGCTCCTGCCTGCGGCCTCGTCATAGTTTGCGCGGGAGTTAAACAGCAGGTCTGACACGGCGTCATCGCCGGAGACTGACTCGCCGCCCTGATAGATTGCCTTGAGGCCTCGCGGCTCGTAAAGGCTTTTCTTGTTGGCATATCCCCGGCCCCCGGGGGCAGCGTCGATTACCAGGTCGCACTCGTCAAGCGCAGACTCGATGGTACCTGCAACCTGAAGGCCTGCAAACCTGCCAAGACTCTTTTCTGGGACGTATACTGCCAGGCCGCCGGAGATGGCATCAGATACCCTTCCGTCCGGGGAATACTTGCCTATCCCAATGACCTCGACCTCCGGATCATCGCGAATAAAGGATGCAATTCTGCTCCCTATGGAACCATAGCCGTTGACGAAGACCTTTTTCATGTATCAGGTCAATCAAGCCATCTTAAGAATATTGACCAATACCGGTGCATCCGTGCACGGTATCACTCACGGCAGTTTTGTCCCGGCTGCCCCGCCGCGATCCGCCAGCAACCCCTTGAGGTCCCAGGCGATTTGCTGGAGTATTGCAGGCGGCAGGTGCGGATCCCCGGCATGGGCGTCGTAATCAAAGTCGACCAGGGCGGCCTCCAAGATTTCGCGGTTTTTTGCGATTACAAAGTCCTCGCGCTCTGGTATCGTGGCCCCTTCTGCCTCCATTCTCTTCAGCCCCGTCCTGATCTCGTCTGCCAGTGAAAGAATCCGG
>CAYGCI010000127.1:0-3179 GCA_964348355.1 uncultured Nitrosopumilaceae archaeon
AACACGACACCTGCAAGGGCCCACGGTAGGATCGGGTACGATTTCATATGGGAGACGATAATCCAGAACGCCAGTTTGAGCAGGGCTACGGAGTGATTTTTTTGAGAAGATCCATGTCCCCAAGATTGCACAGAACCGGTGGGGGCCCTGCTGGATGGGAGGCGCCCCGCCGGCCGGGCACGGGGGCCGCAGGCATGTGAAAACCCATGCCTGGAATGGGGACAAGCTTCCCGCACCCGTCTGATTCAACCCCTAAACCCCCGTGTGGGGCCGCGCCTCCCCTGCCCGGCATGAGAGTCACGGTCGCACAAAAGCTCGTGCCCGGTTGCCTGGGCTGCCCGCACGGCCTACCTGATCTTGACCTCGTGAATCGCAGTCGCATAGTCGCAGGCGGCCTTGAGCCTCATGTATGGGATCAGCCTGTAGTGGATCGAGTAGATCTCGCCCTCCTTTCTCAGGATTCCCTTTTGCAGCAGCGACGCAAGGCCCCTTGACGTGGTGGTCATGCTGGCGCCCTTCCTGGCGCATATCTGATCCCGCTTGTCCTGGTACTGTTTGAGTGTAAACGCCACGTCGTTGTTCTCTAGAATCAGCGGCCACACGATCTCGCCCCACACGAACCTCCTGTTTTCCGTGGCCGTTGCGTACTTGCCCTTTTCGCCCAACACAATGACATCTGGCCCTTTGGTTATAACTGAATAATTATGGGCGCGTTTTTCAGCATGCCTGACTGCGGCCGCACTTTTTAGGCATGGGGGGAATACCCTGCCATGCTTTGGAGTGCCGGCATCATACCTCAAATGGAGGGCTGCCGGCATTCTGGTGCATGGGGCGAGGTCTGTCCGCGGCGAGGCCGTACCGGACTAAAGCAGGATGGCCTGATCGTGGGGTGCGCGCCGTTCGGACTCGCTGGATGGCAAGATACGTGCATGCCGTAATGGGACGGGTCGTGGCGAGTCATACGGGGCCACGCCCTTGCCGGCCGGGCGTGAAAACTGCGACCACATGCCGGTTCGTGCCTGACCGGTTAAGGGGGTGTGATCCCACACCTTGAGGCATCTCATGATCAGGCATATACCTGCTGGCGGCAGATGATTTTCAAGAACTTGTGGCCGCCTGCATACTGTCAAAGCCCAAGCTTCTTTATCATCGTGTCGTGGTCATCTGCGCCCTCATATCCCGACTCGTATACTTGGGCCAGTATGTCATAACAGTGAAGCTTTAGCCGGATCCAGTTTACAGAGTCGAGATCCCTGCCGTGCCGTATGTCGTTTCTAAGCGACTGTATGACCCGCATCTTGTATACGAACACCGTCTTGTCAAGAAAGACGGGCTCAAAGTGGCTCCTCCAGTTGTCCTTTCTCGCTATTATTTTTTCATAGCCGTCAAAGTTCAGGTACTCGACCATGTCGTACTCTGGCTTGTTCAGCAGATCGTTGAGCTTTTTTGCGGCCGCGTGTCTTTGCGCCGCATCCTCGCGCACCTCCGGGGGGATGTGCTGATCCCACCACCTGTCTGTGCCAGAAAACCTCTGCACTATGAACCCCTTCATAGTGGCCTCAAAGTAATCGAGTATCTGCAGGTTGTGAAGCTCGTCGATCACGACAGTGTTTGTACCAGCTTTGTAAAAATTGTTCCGCTCAAGGCAAGGGCCTGCCCCGCTGGAGGATGCGGCGCGGGCGGCACGATCATCAAGACCCCGACCTGCAGTGCCGCCCGGGGACAGACTCCTGCGTCGGTGGGCTCCGTGTTCGGATGCAGCACGAACGTATACAGGCATCCGGGGACGTTTTCAAGCTTCGTGCCAAACCTCCTGCAGCCATCCCCCCCTCCATGCTGTGCCAGGCGCGTGTCTCTGCCACCCATCTGTCGTACTGCCGGGCTCACCCGGGCGGCGCGGCTCCTTCGGCATGGCATGCCTTGGAATCGTCACACGGGATGCGGACATCCTGGGAGCTCCAGTCTTGGACCTTTACGTTTAGCTGGGCTGTGGATCATATTCGCAACGGCGGCCCTTTTAGAGACACGCCTACGGTCCGGCATAGCCTAATATGGACAAGGCAGGCCAGCTGAGTGGTTGTCGCAAAAGGAAATCCAAGAGTCCCTGGATCTCCTGCGGAGGGACTGGGACATAGACCCGGTACTCTGTGACTTTATGCTTGGAAGGGTTCGGGACGTATCCGATCACACATTGAAGGTGCAGGATGTGGTCTTTCACGTCCCGTACCTCGAATCCCAGAAGAAATACATCCTGTGGAGGTGCCACTGGCCCGACTGCCACAACTGCTGCGACCGGCAGGGCAGGCTGCCCCTGACTGCCGATGACCTGGTTGTGATCGGCAGGGGCCTCAAGTACCAAAAGACGTCCGATTTTATCAAGAATGAGACCCTGACTGCGAGCCATTCTGAGCCCGGCCCCTCGGGCCAGCAGACGATCATGACCACCGTCAACCTCAAGCGGAGGGGGGACGAGACCGAGTCCGAGGACGGCACCCACATCCCCTGCAGGTTCCTGGATGGGGAGGGCGGCTGCAGCATGCATCCTGACAGGCCAGGGGTGTGCTATCTCTACCCGTTCTCCTCGTGGCTCGAAAACGAGCAGGGCAGGGCGCGCGTACACGCCACGTACCAGTTCACGGGCGACTGCCCCGGGTTCTACCTGGCAGACTCTGTTGATCCGATGATGGAGGAGCTCGGAGAGTACTCCAAGATTGTCTATGACTATACGATGAGGTCCGGCCGGACGGTGCGCGAGGGCTTTGGTGCCGTGTCCTTGTAAGGGTATTGCCCCCTGGGCTGCACCGCTGATCCACGGGGCAACCCACCCACTGCCAATCAGGCACGGGTTGGGCGCGCATAACCATGACTTTCATGCCTAGTCGGGTGACGGCCAGGACTCTGGAGGCTGTTCCTGATTTCGGGCACGAGTCTGCCCGGGATGGGGGCCTCCGAGCCTGATGACATGTATTTCCGGGGCATCGGCAGCTTGTAGACCAGTGTCGCGAAAAGCTAGCTTGGACGGGGGCTATTCTGTTGCATGTCCCTTGGCTAGGCCCTTGCAACCTTGAGCAGGTCTGCCATCCTGATGTCCATTCCAAACCTGGCCTCGTTTTTTTTCATATAGCGGAAGATTGCAACAAAGTCCGGCAGCGCCCTGATGAACGAAAAGTCCTTGTGGA
>CAYGCI010000128.1:0-3154 GCA_964348355.1 uncultured Nitrosopumilaceae archaeon
GATTTGTGATTAACGCGGCGGGGGGGGAGGCGATGGACATTGCGCACAAGCTGGGGGCCGCCCGGGACTATACGGACGTGCATTTCAGGGGGGAGTACTGGATAGCTCCGGAGGAATACCGCGGCCTGACGTCGGCAAGCGTTTATTCCGTGCCGGAGTTCCCCGAGTACCCGTTCCTGGACCCGCACTGGATAATCCGGGTGGACGGAGGCTGCGAGATAGGCCCCAACGCGGTCCCCGTCTTCAGCCCATACGGATACGACAGCATCGAGAACATCAAGGAGTTCGTTCCAAAAATGCTGGAGATGCTGGACTCGGGTGCAAGAAAGGCAGTCTTTGACAGCCAGTTCCAGAGCCTGGCGCTAAGCGAGATTGCCTCGTCGGTGTCAAAGACTGCGATGGTCCACAGGGTCCAGAGGTTTCTGCCAAAGATCAGCCCCAGGAAATTCACGGAGAAGGGATTTGCCGGAATCCGCTCGTCGGTAATCAACAGGGATGGAAAGTTCGAGCCAGACGTGATACTAGAAAAGCGCGAGAGGGCCCTCAGCATCCTCAACTACAACTCCCCGGGCGCCACAGGCGTGCTGCCGTTTTGCGCGTCTCTCGTGGATCAGCTGGGCGCGGAAGGATTCCTGCAGTACGACGGGAGCATAGACGACTGCGGCCCGTGGAGGTTCTCCGATATCATCGAGTCTATGAGATAAAATGGCGCCGAGAGGGAGATTCGAACTCCCGTTCCCTTGCGAGAACGCGCTTTATGGCATGCGTTTCCAGGCGCGCGCCCTACCAGGCTAGGCGACCTCGGCACGTCTTTCGACAAGATAGGGACTGATTTTGATTATATAATGCCTTAGCCCGCCTGCCGGCAAGAGCCTGCCCCTCTCGCGGATGCCGCACGGGGCAGCATGATGGGCGACCGGTGTATCCTTGATCATCAGAGGTCGCCGCTGCGCGGCCCTTCCCCCCATGCGTCCCAGGAGCGCCCAGTCGCCGCTGCAGCCCTCCATGCGCTGCCGCTCAGCTTCCAAACGTCAGATCAATTTCATATACGCTGACCGTGACCGCCCGCTCGACTCTGTTTCCGCCAGGATCAAGGCCGTGAACCGAAATCCTGTATATGCCATCAAAGACCTGCCCGCCCTCGTCGTTGGTCTGGCTCCAGGTCAGGCTGTACTCCTCGCGCGGCTCAAGGACCGTGGATGCCCCGCCGGCCGCCGGCGGGGAGAAGATCGGCATCCCTGCCAGGCCGGTGATCCTCAGGCCATAGGACGCATCAGGGAACAGGATCGGCACGCCTCCCGAGTTGACTATCCGGATGTCTACCGCGTCGCCCCTCTGATAGTCGGCCGCGTCGGTCAGAACCGAAAGCGACGGGCCCTCGACGTACTCTATATCCTGGTTTGCGCGCACGTCTGCAAGAGCCAGGGCCGCGGCCACGCCGCCCAGCATTCCGGCAACCAGTGCGATTTTAAGGCTGTTTGGAATCATGTCGTGGACCTGGCCGGCTCCGCCAGCTCTTGGGATACGTGTTGGGGGCCATGATGATTCTTTGCGTTTGAAATGCATATCCCTTGGCCGCATCCCGGATCTCCTCGCCGGGCATCACGCACTCGGCCAGGGCGACTGCCTCGCCCTTCTGGGTGTAGACGGCGGCAAGATCACCCCGCCCGAGGCCGGGCGATATTTGCAGTATTCCGGGGATCGCCAGCTGCGCGCCATGGCACATTGCGTCAACTGCAGAGTCCCTTATGACCACCGACTTTAGCTCGCTCAGGGCGTCCTCGACGGGCCGTACAAGCCGGATGAGCTTCGAGTGATCCCTTTGCTCCTCCCACAGCGCAAACGCGTTTGCCAGCTCGTGCAGCGTCACCAGTCCCTGGCTTTCACAGAACTGGCCCACGCGGCTCCTGCGCAGCTCGATCATGGTCGCGCCGGGACCCAGGATCTCGCCCATGTCATAGAGCAGCTTTCTTATGTATGTCCCGGACTCGCACAGGACGCGGAGCAGGACCAGTCTCTCCTTTTGCTCAAGCAGGTTCAGCTCGTAGATGTGCCTGGTCCGCGTCTGGCGCAGGACGGCAGAGCGCTGCGGGGGCTTTTGAAATATCTCCCCCCTGAACATGTCCAGGACGCCGTCGAGTCTTTCCGGGGCAGGAAGCGAGTGGAGCCTTCCCAGCGCATGATACTCCTTTGGCCCCAGCAGCAGCACGCCCAGCGCCTTGGTCGCCTCGCCCAGCCCTAGGGGCAGTACGCCGGAGACCTGTGGATCCAGCGTCCCGCTGTGCCCTATCTTGGGCAGCTTTAGGATCCGCTTGGTCCAGGCTACTGTCTCGTGGCTGGTCGGTCCCGGGGGCTTGTCCAGCAGGATGATCCCGTAGTTTAGCAGCTGCTCGATGCTCCTCCGGTCATAGTACGTCCCAAACTCCTCGCTGGTGACGTCCTGATCAACCTCGATCAGGCCCTCCAGCTGCTTGAGCGTCATGACATCCTCCCGACCAGGGACTTTGCGGCCATCATAACCTGGTCGGCGTCAAGGTCATCCGTGTCGATGATCCCGTCAAAGACCGAGGCGTCCTTGCCAAACTCAAAGTTGTACAGCCTTTTGTACAGCTCCTTGTTTTTGTCGTACCGCCTCCTTGTTATCTCAAGGGCGTCCTCCTTGGTCATGTTGTCGCGGTCTTTCATGCGCCTTGCGCTGTTCTCATGCGAGCCGTCAAGCCAGATCTTGATTGCGCCGTCGACCAGCCACGGCAGCGTATAGCTTGTAATGACCACCCCCCCCTTCCTGCACAGCTCCGAGAGCCTGTCGTCGACTGCCCTGTCAAACTCCGGATTCTCCTCGCGCCGGCTCAAAAACTCCATGCCGCCCGGCGTGTCCCACCAGTCGTCGCCGCCGACGTCGAACCCCTGCTCCCTGGCCATGTCCTTTAGGATATCGCCGCCGCCCAGGTACCGCAGGCCGAACTCGGAGGCCAGGCCCCTGGCAAGGGTCGTCTTGCCCACTGCGGGGGGGCCGGAGATAATCACGGATTTGATCAACTAAGATCCATCGATGTTTTGGTGACCTTCATTATGATTCCGCTAAAGGCGATGGAGGAGAGAAAGTACCAGGCCCAGAGGTACAGCGCGTTTTCGGTCTCGCACACGTGCTCGG
>CAYGCI010000129.1:0-3102 GCA_964348355.1 uncultured Nitrosopumilaceae archaeon
GGATCTTGAGCGTAGCGTGTAAGGGAGGCGAAATTTTCAATGATCATCAGTATAGATCTTGACGGGGCCGATCCGTTCAGCATCGCCTTTTGGATCAAGAGAACCGGCCCCGGGGATCCTGACTCGTCGATCATATCAAAGGCCGAGTCGGCCCGGCAGCAGGGCATCACCCTGTGGAGCAACCCTGCCGGCGGGATCTCGCTCTGGATGGCAGACGACGCGTCAAGCAAGATCACCGTCAAGACATTCTCCAGCATATCGGACGGACACTGGCACCATGTCGTGTTCACCTATGACGGTTCCGGAGACAGGAGCGGACTAGACGTGCACGTGGACGGACAGGTAGACAGCATGCGCCGGGTCAGCACGCCACTATCAGGATCCACTGCAAACGATCACCCGCTTGTGATAGGTGCCGGCAGCACCGGTAGGCGGAGATCCCGCAAACCCTGGAAGATTCAGCGAGAAGGAGGGCTCTGGAAAGTCTGGTCCAGGCGATTCAAATGATGGGGATGAATCCGAACCACCATCGGGAGAGTTCAAGAATAAGCATGTCAGAATACTGAATGATAGGATGCAGTCTTCAACGAAATTTATGCTGGATGAGTCATATCTGAAGCGCGGGGCGATTGTAAAATATGAGGACGAGTACAATGATGTGTATGGTGAGTTTGCGAAAACCATGCGGAAGGTTTTCGATGATGCGATAGAGGGTCTGAACAGAGATGAATGGCTTCCATATTTTATCAATGCGTTTGAACATGCAAGCATCGATGATGAAATATATGACTTTGAGCGTTATCTTAGACAGCGTATATTGAACGGAGATGTTACAGACAAGATTGAGAAAGTGGTTCCAGGTGCCCGCGATTTGGAGAAGGTGGCAAACCAATATAACGACATATATAACGAAGAGTGGAAGAACACCAAATCCGCATATCGGGGAACGAATCTGGACGAGGTGGATGGATCGTTGAAAAGCGGCTTCCTTGGACGGGATAACGAAGAAGGGTTTATGCCGGTGAGTGCATCAAAGACGGTCGGCACGCATTTTGCCAAAAGTAGTAAAAACTGGTATGGTGATAGCGGTGTTGGAGTCAGAGAACCAGTGGTAATGGAGTTTGACAAGGATTATCTTGAGGACAACGGCCTTGTAAAACAGGGCATTAATTTTTTCTCCGGTCGTGATTCAAACAATCTGATGGATCCACAGGGGGCCAGGTTCCTATATGAGAGGGAGGCACGGGTACAGCATGGTACCCATAAATTCGACCCCAGTAAGATCACACTGCATCTGGATGCCAATGCCTCGGAGGAATCAAGGAAGGAACATCAGCAGAAATATGGCAAGTTTTTTAAAACATTGGTGTATGACATTGGATGATCAAAATGGATAAGGAGAAAATCAAGGCGGAATTGGCCCAATATGGCGGCGACAAGGAGACATATTTCAACCACACCGATCACTGGCTGAATTACACGGAATTAGAAAAGAGGGAACTGCGTCAGATATTGGACGAGCTTCCCGATGAATGACCAAAAGACACAAAAGGCACCACATACACAATAATTCTGATGGTCTCAGAGCGCGTAAAGGCGATGTTTGAAAAACTCGAGGATCCGGAATATAGAAAGTCCTTGAAGGAGTGGTCCGATAAAATGAACAAGATTTATGACAAGATGTATGCCGACCCGGAGCACAAGGTGGATTTCAAGAACAAGTATGATGAGTACGGCCAACTGAACCCCGGATATATCAGAGTGCCTGATCCATTGGAAGAGGGCAAGGATGTGGCCGCCGCCTTCGACGAATCCAAGGTGAACCGGGGCGGCCTGTGCAGGATGACACCGCGCTGGACGACATCATGATATATTCGGCACGGCTGCCTGCAGGTTACATATCGGACGCGCACGAGTGCCATGTGGAGGCAGCTACCCTGCTGGACGCCGGAGGCGACGGAGCCGCCGCCGGTGTGCCCGCCGGCGATCATGCGTGTATGGGAGGCTATGACGGGGCGCTCCTAGTTCATCTTGAGCTTGAGGGCGACATGTCGGACTCGTCGGTCGGAGGAGGCGGCATGATGATTGGGCAAGAGTCTACGTAACCATAGCTCGGGCTCTAAAAGTTGAGGCGTGAGTTTTGCCACATCGGAGGCCCGGGCAGATTCGTACATGAAATCAGGAACAGCTTCCAGATCCCGAGATGTTACTGCCTTGGACGGATCCAGCTTTGTCATGATAGGGTACCTGCGTCCCGCATTCCATACGTATCGCCTCCCGGCCAGCTCGTGGTTTATATGGTGAAATGATTTTCGGATGCTAGAGGTTCAAGCTAGTGTGCGGTGCGGCAAGCAGAAATGAGCGATTACAAAAAAAAAAAACAATCCTTGGCAAGCTAAAGTACTATTGCAAAAAGTGCGTCTCTGTTGCCACCACCCCGTGGCCACGTTCGGCTCAGTCGTTCTTGTATACGAAACTATTACGGTGGTATCTTCCTGCTAACGCAACAGTCGCACAGGTAAAGTCGGCAATACCGGATTTATTCGAAGGCAAATATTCCAGCGTCCTGTACGTGGGTGCGAGTCACCTGAGACAACACTTTCTGGACGACTTTGTACGCATGTATGATCGTGTCGTAGTGCTTGAGATCGATAAGAAAAACGCAGAATATGTCAGGCAGAAATTCGACCTGCCAGGAGTTACCGTGGTGTGCGGTGACGTACGCAATACAGCGGACTTGACGGAGAGGGAATGGGGGGCGGGCGAGCGGTTCGATGCATGCTTCTTTTACCACGGTTTGGAACACCTGCCCAAGGAGGATGTCGCCGGCGTGCTAAACACGCTTGAATCCATAACAGATCATATAATTGTGCTTGGAATGCCATACGGACATTATGAGCAGGATTCTGAATACGGGAACGTATACGAAAGACACCTTTGGGACATCTATCCGGGCGACATGCACCGGCTGGGATATCGAACCGACACGATGGGGGACGTAGGCGACACCTCATCAAACATGATTGCTTGGAAGCGCACCGGCAAGAAGACCTCTGGACTCAAAAAGTAGCCTGATGACGGTGTGGATCCCGTGCTTTCCTT
>CAYGCI010000130.1:0-3099 GCA_964348355.1 uncultured Nitrosopumilaceae archaeon
TACATTTACAGATCGCCGGTCAAAGCCCTCAATTACTTGTGACCGTTGCTATATGCCCAGAGAAAAATTCGCTACAATGCAAGCCAAGCGGAGGCTTTGCAGGCTGCAGGCTGGACTCCCGGTCGGCACCGGCCAAGGCGCGGCGGGGAGTCGATCGGTCTGCGCCCTGCCCGTTTTGATTAGGAATAAATCCCCGGGACTCCCCCAACAAACAATGCACTGCGATGACAAGAGGACCGCCTCGGTACTGAGGAAAAACATTGCAGAATCAACGAAGGAGATGGCAAGGCTGGCCGAAGAGCATCAAAATGCAGGCAAATTGCGCAAGAGACAGATTCGGCAGGAGACTTTGGAGTTGGAGCGATTCATCGCCGAAAACAAAGAGCAGTTAGAGGCGATGGGTTAGCATCCATGGGACTGCGCCCACCCCGTTGTTGCAAATTCACTGGCACTGCAAAGCTCGACGGGGAGATATCCGTTGCCAGAGTCCAGCAGCGCCCGGTTTAGGTTCTGGCCGTTGCAGTATATGACCCCGATGATTCTTCCATAGGTGCCTTCCTGCTGACCATCATCCTCATCGACCAGCACAGTCGAGCCGACAGGGCAGGCGCCTGCAACGAACGCCGTGGCAGCCTCCGCCCCGCCCTCGTACCCCTCGGGGGCAGAAGACAGGGCAAAACGGACTGACTGTCCGTCGACTTTGAGGGTGTCACCGTCCACAATCGCAGTTACCTGGCCCGAAAAGCACCCTGCCTCGCCGCTGCACTGGAACGTTCCAGGAATGGTAAACGCAAACATCACCCCGATCACGGCCAGAACAATCGGGATGACTGCCAGCTGCCTTGACTTCACACAACGAGGTGGTTTTACAAAAACAAAAGAATTTCCATCAAGTCAGAGGACAAGGCCGTCTTCACGGCGAGGCGCGCGGCAGGAGGTCTGCAGGGCATGGCCGGGATCCGGCTTACGTGCCGCGACAGACAGGCAGGTAGTGCAGGCTCCCCACAGGCCAGACATTCTTGAACGGTGCCGGATCACGCCGGAGCTGTACGGCCTGTTGAGGTGCGCTGCCCAGACCCGACGAGTCGGCTTGCGAGGGGGCCGGGCAGGGGCACGCCTACTCCGGAACGAACATGTCGCATCCGGACATGCACGGCTTGTTCATCACGCCCCCGCAGGCGCCCCGTGCATCATGCATGATTCTGTGGTGCCCGCACTCCTTGCACTTGATTCTAAAGTACTCTATTAGGTCATGCATCGGGACGTCAAGCGACCTTATCCTCTCGTCAATCTGCGAGAATTCAACCATGCCTTCCAGTCAGAAATTATGTATAAAAATCGTGCACGGATGACCGGCGCCGGGCCGCACTGCCCTGCCGTGCCGGTGCAGGATCCCGCCGGGCTGCAGGCATGCGGCCATGCCAGACGACCAGACAAAAGGATATTATGGTTTTGCTGCAGACTGGGGCTGTGAACAAATGGTATCCGAGTTCGACGTAGTCCCTACAATCATCGGTGTCTTGTTTCTGGTCCTGCCCGCCCTGCTTTTTGGAAGGCTCTGCACGCGCTTTAAGGTACCGGAGGTCATCGGGTTTGTTTTCGCGGGGATCATACTGGGCCCTGCCGCCCTGGGAGGACTGGTTCCGGTCTTTGGCAGTCCGGTCGTGGAGCTAAACGACATGATGCTGGGCCTGTGGCAGATCTCCGGGATCATCATACTGTTTTCTGCAGGACTGCACTTTACGTTCCATGATCTGATCAGGGCGGGCCCGAGGGCCGCAGTCATAGGCGTCCTGGGCGCCATAGTGCCCCTCATCATGGGATACCTTGCCATGCTCTGGATTGGACTTGACTGGACCGCCGCCGTCCTGGTCGGCGCAGCGCTCAGTGCCACAAGCATTGCAATCTCCGTCGTGACCCTGGAGGAGCTGGGAAAGGAGAGGACCGTGGAGGGAAACGTCCTGGTAAACGCGGCGGTCCTGGACGACGTCCTGGGCCTGGCAATCCTTTCTGCGGTGGTCTCACTGGTCACGCTAAAGACGGCCCCGACGGTGGCATCCATCGCGATTACGGCCGCCGTCGAGATCGGATTCTGGTTCCTGATACTGCTTGGCGCAGTCTACGTCCTGCCAAAAATCGTACACCTCGTCTCAAGGACGCATCCGTCCACGCTGGAGGCCAGGGGCACGCGGCAGGGGGTGGCGCTGGGCTCGGCGTTTGGCCTGGCAGCAATAGCGTCCAGCGTCGGGCTCAACCCCATCGTGGGCGCATTCACCGCAGGAATGGGCCTTGCCGGATCAAGGCTTGCAGCGCAGGTTCGCGAGTTCGTCGGAAGGCTGAAGGTGATTGTGGCCCCGCTGTTTTTTGCAGTAATAGGCGCCCACGTGGACGTGACGCAGATCTCATCCATCAACTGGATCCTGTTTGGGATAATCCTGGGGGTTGCGGTGTCCTCAAAGCTTCTTGGATGCGGGGTGCCCGCAGCCCTTCTGCTGAGGAGCAGACGGGGCGGGCTTCGGATAGGGGCAGGCATGATTGCCAGGGGCGAGGTGTCCTTTATCGTGGCAGGAATAGGGCTGGCCTCAGGCGTGCTCTCAGACGAGGTATACTCTACAATCGTCTTTGTGATACTGGCAACGATACTCATCGCGCCGGTCTTGCTGAAAAGCACGTTCAAGTCAGACTCCTAGGCGCGTGGGGAGGGCAGCCGGTCACCAGCACCCACATCCCCACAACAGTCCTCCCAAGGGTTCCCATCAAAAATACTCCCAGACCCCAAGCCTCCCGCCACGAATCCGGGCAGAAATGTCAGGACATGCCGGCAGGCGGTGGCCTGCCCTTACTCCCTGTCGATGAACTCGCCGACCTGCGGCGGGTCGGGGGCCAGTCCCTTTCGCTTGCGAATGTCGGCAATCGCGGTGGCCAGCATCGACTTTGGAACCTCGGTCCACGCCTTGAAGGAGGTGTTCCAGGTCGCGCGGCCGGCAGTCTGGCCCCTCATCTCCTCTGAGAGGGTAAAGGTCTCAGAGGCCGGAATCTCGCCTGTGACAATGCTGGAGGCGCCCTTTTGGGACATGTCAAGCACCTTGCCGCGCTTGC
>CAYGCI010000131.1:0-3083 GCA_964348355.1 uncultured Nitrosopumilaceae archaeon
AGATCTTGGGCCCCATGATCTTGATTTTTGACGTGTTTCGCAGCAGCTCAAACCTCCCCGGACTGAGGTTGTCCTGCGCATCCCTTGCCATCTTCAGGTACCATGCTGCAATCTCCTCGGGCTTTGAGACCAGTCCGAACTGGTAGTATCCGTTCTTGTTGCGCACCTTTACCTGCGAAAAGTGGGTATCCGAGGTGAGCAGCTCCAGCAGGTGGTATCCGCCGTTCTTGAACTCCTCTACGACCTTCTCCCTTACCCCGTTTTCCATGTTGTTTGCATCTGCCCACCCGAGGAAGTACTTTTGATCCCTTATCTTCAGGCACAGTATTCCCAGCCCCCCGTTTGCCAGGTCCACGGTGTACAGGTTCAGCTTGCTCGAGTTTGCATAGCCGAACTCGAGGGGGTGTTTTTCCTTGGTGATCAGGGCGTCCAGGCATGACTTTGCGGCCTTTAGCATGTCCTCCGAGTCTGACTTTGAGATCTCCTCACCCATCGCGTTGTGGCAGTCCACTACCAGGACCTGCTCGAAGTTCCTGTTCTGGGCAAACTGCTCGATCTCGGTCTTGACATAGCTTGGCAGGTCCTCCATCCCGTGGGGGGACAGCGAGAGGAACAGGATCGGCTTTTTGTCAAACAGCAGCCCCGTCACCCTTGCCTTGTTTATCTGGACCACCACGGGCTCGGTGCACGTCATTCCGCGGTCTATCGTGGACGACTCCCTGAGGTCCGTGATGTACTGCTCCACCTGCCTCTGCGACGGTATGTTCAGCGAGTGATCAGATATGCTGTGCATCACCATCGCAGAGGATCCCAGCGCCTCGTAGATTCTAAACGGGATGTTGCTTCCGCCGATTGGGTGGTACGGGCCCGGGTGGATGCCCGGCAGCACCAGCCTGACGTCGACGTCCTTTTCGTTCTCCAGGCGGATCTGGTGCGTCCTGATGGTGGATGGGCTGGAGCGGTCCTCTATTATCGACTCAATCTGCTCGTTGTCGCTGCCCTGCGATGAAAGGTATACCTGTATGAGCCTGTGCGTGCTCTCGACGCCGGGCCTCCCCGCATTGTCCGTCATCCTGGACCACACCGACGCGATGGCGATGAAGGCCGTGCCCAGTGCCAGCGTGAGCGGATCTGCCAGCGTCGGCCCCCACATGTCTGCAGGCAGGAGGACCAGCAGCATCGGCAGCGGCTGGATAAAGCAGAACAGCCAGGCCCTCCTCAGGCTCACCCCGAGGACCGTCGTAAGTATCCCGATCCTAAAGCTCACAAACAGGAACATCCCTATGACAAAGTGCATCGCCGAGGCCTCGGGCCTGCCCAGGACGTATGCTGCAAGCACCGCCGATGCCGCGGTGATCAGCCAAATCAGGCTGCCAAACAGCGACATGTGCAGCGCCTTTGAGTACTCTTTGTTCCGGATCAGCCTAGAGTCGATTGCCTGGGTGGCAAGTATGACCGGTACGACCAGCGCCGCTCCGAGCGGAAGGCTGCCCGTCATGTTATAGCTGAACGAGGCCAGGGCCGCTATTGCGATGGCCACGCCGACGGCAAGGATCAGCGACTGGTAGTGCGATGACGGGTTGAACAGCGTAAGCGTATAGCGCTTGTGAATCCCCGAAACATTGTCTGCAGAGTTGCCCATTGTGACTTCACGATACTAGCAGTAGATCCAAAGCCCATGAAAGGGCGATCAAGCCAATCGGAATGGTAACGACAATTCTTGGATCTATCTTGAACCCCTTGGTCTCGTCCTCAAAGAACCTGAGCAGTCCCGCACTCGATGCCGGGAGTGGCGCTCCCTTCTTGTCTGCCATGATATCCTACGGGCCGAATATTTACTTAAAAACGTTATTGCGCGCTTTTGAGTCTGGCGATGGCCCCGGCCAGCGAGTCCACGGCCCTGATGATCTCCTGCTGCCTGCCGGGATCCGTCTCTGCCTCCAGCTCCCCTGCAAGCTCGCCCAGCTTTTTCTCCAGGGCCTGTAGCGCCGCAGATGCCGGCTCCGGGGCGCCTCTATCTACCTCCCTTTTCTCCGGCCTCCTTCCGCAGCTCGTGCACAGCGCGTACCCGTCCTTGATGACCCTCACGCCGCTACAGTACGGACACGGCTCGCTGACAAGCGTGGCCCCCTGCAGCAGCATGTCCGCTGCCTTTTTTGTGAGATCCTCTGCCATGGTTCTGGTTTGATCCAGTGCTAAAAATAGTGTTTGCCACCGCCCGTGCCTGACCGGCAAGAGCTTACCCCTCGGGCAACACTGCTGGTCGGAGCCTTCATGATCACACCTGCCACGCCGTATCTCGGGATGCGGATCAGGACGTTCCTGTATGGCCGGGGATTCTTTAACGTGGACTGCATGAGGGCTGCAGAGAAAAGCTGCCCGTCCTACTGTACAACCTGTGGAGTACTGCCGTATTCATAGATGTGGAAGCCAAGTGGGACGGATTTGCGGGAGGGAAGGGGTTTACCATGATGCTGTTTGTCGAGTGTATTGTGGATGCGGCCGGCTCGTTTGTCAGCGATCGCGGAAAGTAGCGGCGGTGCCGTGCTGGGTCTGCAAAAGTACACCTAGGAAGTACTGAATTATCTCAAACTGATCTGGATTGTATTTGTCCAAGAAGGTAATTGGTACGCCTATCGTACCTTCATAATCCATGGGAATTTCTTTTGTCTTGTCTACGTTTATGGCATCATAATTGTCATATCTGGGATAATCCTTTTTGTTGTATTTTTTGTAGAGAATCAAGTTTTCGTGTCGTTCCTTATAATCAAGGTTTGTAAACCATCTGACTCCTTTCACTCTTATGAATTTTTTTCCGTTTTCATCAACCCTAAAACCAGCAGCAGTTATTGGGTAATCGTCAGGAATTCCGAACTCTCTATCACCGCTATGTATGCTTGGGCCTAGCCATATTTTGTTATCTCGGATCAATGGAAATACCTCCTTATACGATATAGCGCTCTGATTGCTGATTATGATGAATTTCTTTGTATGAGGTCACCTAACCCCCCACATTATGTTAAATATCCCTGACGACACCGATCCATATACTATGATCGCGTAGACTAGGCATTATGAAAGGT
>CAYGCI010000132.1:0-2954 GCA_964348355.1 uncultured Nitrosopumilaceae archaeon
GCACCGTACCCGCTTCCCACGTCTAAGACCCTTTGGCCGGATGACAGCCTTGCAAGGCGTCCAAACCTGCTGCAAAGCCTCTGCTGGGCAGAGACGGGGGTGGGGGTGGTCTCATCCCAGTATCCAAAGTTGAGCATGTCTCCCCCGGCAGCCAGGCGCATCAGGTCAGACAGCGATCTGTACATGCTCACGACGTCCTTTTCGCTTCTGCGAAAGGTCCACAGGAACAGCTCCAGAGGGTTGATTTTCTTCAAGGTGATATAGGCAGAACCTGCCCCTATGTAATGACTGTGCTGTGCCATCATGGATAGTTGGCACCTCTGGCAGGGCCATGGCGAGGCAACCCCGTAATGCGGCCTAGCATTAGGCGCGAAGGGGCAATATTTTCAAGCTGGACGGGATTAGGTGTGAAAAACGAAGCGACGGATGCCGCAGAGGGTCTCAGAGAATTCATTGATTCTGAGAAAGGGGGCAAGAGATTACAAAAATTACCTGGCAAAAAACACTATTCTGCTAGCGTTTGCTGGCCCTTACAATCCGAGAAAATACAATCCACTGGGATCATGCAGTGCAGCAACAGACACTATTAGACATTATGCGTGATCGGTTCAGATCAAAAAAAAGTATGAGGTCACGTCCCCCTGTTGACTAGGCGTGAAAATCATAGTCATAGATGTCAGTTCGTGCCTGATTGGCAGGGGTAGGTGACCTCATACAAAAAAAATAAGGCAGCTCTTACGTCATTTTTGGCAAATACGCATAAAGTCTATTGGTTAGATTGGAATCGAAGACTCGCCGACATTAGCCAAAAAATGAAGCCTGCAAAAGGGAAAAGGGCGTGTCTTATCGATTCTGCCGGCGGCGGAGTTGCACCGTCATTTAAGACCGGAGCAGTCAGAGGCGCGTTTGAGGAGGTCACTGTATTTGTTCCCCATGCAGTTGCAGGGGGCGGCACAATGCCGGCCTTGAAACAAAATTCGAATGAGCGCAATGAGTCAATCCCTGTAGATCCGAAGGCAGTACAAAAACGAGGGGCTTTGGTTGGTTCTGCATCACGAGCCAAAAAACGATCAGGTAGGAAATTTGAAAGACGGCAGGAGGCGGCAGGGTGTCCAGACATGCACGTCAGTACTTCATAGATGTGCTTTTACAGACCCGGCACGGCATAGCCGCTAATCTCGTTTACGCATAAGGTCTTCTGCAATTACGTAATTACCGTACCTGTAAAAATACACCTAGGAAGTACTGACGTGGCTGAGTCAGTAGATCCCGTCATGTGCGAGGCCAAATACGCTGGCAGGGGGCCGGCAGGCATTTTATCCGCCGGTGTTCAAGCCAGATAAAAGAATGATTTCTCAATCCTAGCCTAACTTCCATTCTTCATGGGCTTCTTTGGCCAAGCTGTCCTCAACATCTTCCAATTTCATCGCCGCCTCGAATCATGCATGTGTCGCCTATGCAAAATTTGCATTTAGGAATGCCAGGCTCAGGGTGGCGTTTTCCAGAACCGTGATCCTGGGACATGTCTTTTGCGTAGGCCCCCCTGCAACCAAAAGCTGCACGCATCTGTGATTTTTACGCCTAGCCAGCAGGGGCGTGATCTCTGGCCGGCAGCAGGACAGAAGCGACGGCTCTGCTCACGCCTAGCAGCGGTCTTCTAGGCATGTCCGGTTCAGGGAGTGCAGATGTGGGCATGCCGGATAGGGATTGTCTGGAATTCGGAGCCGTTTTTCGTGACACTTTTGGGGATTTGGAATAACATTAATCTAGAAGAAACGCGCCAAGTGTGCTATGCAAGTGTCCCCAAAACTAAAGAAACTACTTGACAACCAAATCGCATTGGAGGCAAATGCGTCAAACTACTACCTGGCCATGGCATCATGGTGTGAGTTTACGGGGTACGAGGGGGCCTCGGCGTTCCTTTTCAACCAGGCAGACGAGGAAAGGCAGCACATGCTCAAAATCGTGCACTTTCTAAACGGCAGGGGCGCCCCGGCCGACATACCCCAGGTCAAAAAAACCACGGACGGATTCAAATCACTAGAGGGGCTGATGAAGACTGCCCTCAAAAACGAGCAGGCAGTCACAGCGGCCATTACAAAGATGGTGGAGCTGGCATCCAAGGAAAAGGATCATGCGACGTTTACGTTTCTCCAGTGGTTTGTAGACGAGCAGATGCAGGAGGAGGAAAAGTTTGAGACCATCCTAAGAAAGTTCGAGTTGATTGGAAGGGACAAGCTTGCAATCAACGAAATCGACAAGGTGCTTGGAGGCATGCCCGCAGAGGCAGACTCTGCTGCAGTCCCGGCACAATAATCACTTTTTGTATCTGAAACAGTCCACGGTGTGATCATTTACCATGCCGATTGCCTGCATCAGGGCATAGCAGATCGTAGGGCCCACAAACGTAAACCCGCGCCTCTTCAGGTCGGAGCTTAGCCGCTCCGATACGGGGCTGGTTGCAGGGATGTCCGAATGCTTCCTAAAGCTGTTCCTGATCTGCCTGTGGCCTACAAACCCCCAGATGTAATTGTCAAAGGATCCAAACTCCTTTTGAATTTTGAGAAACTGTCTTGCGTTGTTGACTGCCGAGCGGATTTTCAGCTTGTTTCTGATGATGGTTCCGTCCCCCAGCAACCTGGAGACGTCCCTTGAGGTGTACTTTGATACCCTGACAGGATCAAAGCCGGAAAACGCCTTTCTGTACCCGGGCCTGCGGTTCAGGATGGTGGTCCAGCTTAGCCCGGCCTGGGCGCCCTCCAGGACAAGAAACTCGAACAGCCTCACGTCGTCGTGCTGCGGGGTCCCCCACTCGGAATCATGATACCGGATGTTTGGCTCGTCTTTTGCCCAGGAGCACCGCCTCATGGGGGGATCACTGCGGGTTGTGATTTAAGGGTTGAAAAGAAAAAAGTTGTAATAAAGATAACTTGCGTCGTCTAAATTAGATAGAG
>CAYGCI010000133.1:0-2901 GCA_964348355.1 uncultured Nitrosopumilaceae archaeon
GACGTGTCCCCGATGTTCAGGGATGCCAAGAGGAAGGCAAGCAAAATCCCAAAGACGCTGATATCGGACGGGGCTGCAAACTTTCACCATGCATGGAAGGAGCAGTACCGATCCAGGAACTTCCTGCACAAGGACACCGAACACCACAGGCACATCCTGATCTTGAGGTATAGTTCGTCGGTTCTCCAGTTTTCGCCGACCTGCGGGATTATCCTGTCCAGGCATGTATCCATCAGCCCTACATATTTTTTAATCCAGCCCTGAACCGTGACATGGTATGAGGTCACGTCCCCTTGCCAGCTAGGCACGAAAATCATAATTGTACATGCCAATTCGTGCCTGATTGCCAGGGTAGGTGACCACATACGTGACATGTAATACCTTGATTCCAGTAAGGACAAGTGATGTGCGGTCTTGCGCGAGGACTCGCCGCTGAAGTACAGGTTCATGGCCATCGTTATCTGGTCCGGCGTGGCCCACATCCTCTCAAAGCCCAAGTTGATTGAGAACTTTGCATTGCAGTCCCGGCACTTGAAGAGCGGCTGTTTTCACGCGTTCGGGCACGGCTGTGCAAGCAAGACGGCCTTATCCTCTTCTATCCGGGTCTTCGGAGGCCGACCCGCCGTCCGTCTTGGGCTCGGAGCTGCCCCTTGCGCCTGATCCGCCGCCCGAGCCTGCCCTCCGGGAGTATTCGGAGTCCTTTGGGACGTCATCGGCGGAAAACCCTGCAGGCTCGTCGTTTTCTGCCCCCGCCGACGAATGGTCCGTTGCCCGCCTTTCCCCCCTCTTTGTCACCTGCCTGACTATCATCATACCTATGATGGCTGCAATTATGATATAGTTTAGGGGAATTCCACCTATCTGCGTAGCAAAAATCTTCGTGACGAGGCCCACCTGGGGTATGACGTATACCACCGTCCCGATGTATTCCTCTGCGGTGATTGGAAAGTCCGTACCCGGAATCGATGCCGGATTTGCATCGCCCTGGGTCCTCACCGTGTATGGGTCATCATCCACTATTGCGACAACCCTGTGCACAATCACCCTGTCATGTCTGGCGGGCCTGTCAAAGACAATAATGTCCCCGACCCCCACCCCCTCGAACGGATCGTTTCCCTGCACCACTATGACGTCATAGACCTGCAGCTCCGGAACCATGCTCCCGCTGGATACCACATAGAACGGATTCTGCGTTCCAAATACCGTAGTCAGCCCCACCCAGATGGCCGCTACCCCCACCGCCACTATAATGACATCCTTTATGATTGCCCTTGATTTAGAACCAGAAGCCAAATCGACTCACAGACTATCCTGTCGTGTCATAGCTTTTTGCCGCATTCTTCGCAGAATTTGGCATCTGCCTTGTTGGAGAACCCGCAGTCCGAACACCTTCCCGGCTCGCTTGCAGGCGGCGGTGGCGTCTGTGCGTCCCCGAGCAAGACGACCTCCCCCACCGTCTTTACCCTGCTCCATGGCACCGAAACCTCGGTTCCGTCATCCTTGGTGATTACCATTACTACAGTCTGTGTGGAGTCTACTCCGACCTGCTTTGCGGTTCCCAGCTTTTTGGCGTTCTCGTCAAATACTGCCATGCCCTCGATGGAGCTTACGGACGCACCTGGCGGCTTTTCTGCAGCAGCTGCTTGGGCGGGCTGTTGCTGGACTGCAGGCTCTGCGGGTTCCTGCGTCTGAGGCTCCGGCGGTCGGTCTTTTTGTACCTGTTCTGCCTTGACGCCCTCTTGGATCGGCTTGGCCAGGCCGACACCCTGCCCGTCGTCTGATTTTTTAAACTCCCTGTACTCTGCTATTGTCGCGTTACAGGCGCCGCAGACATACTGCCCCTTCTCTACTAGTACGAGGTTTTCTGCCACCTCCTCATTTGGTGACTCGTAGTCAATTTTTGGCGGACCCTCAAACTCCCTCTCGCATATATTGCAAAAGTGCTTTGAAATTTTTTCAGAATCGATCCGTCCAATCGG
Source organism: uncultured Nitrosopumilaceae archaeon (assembly GCA_964348355.1). Lineage (GTDB taxonomy): Archaea > Thermoproteota > Nitrososphaeria > Nitrososphaerales > Nitrosopumilaceae > JAWVZS01. The sequence continues at coordinate 1,980 of CAYGCI010000133.1, forward strand.
GGCCAGGAACAGATCCGGTCCTCCCAGGTTTCCCTTTGCCTGCTGCTGGTCGGAAACCTGGGCCATGACATAGCCCCCCGAACCGCGCAGCTTCTTCAGTCTTAGCTCGGAGCTCATGTGTGAAATCTTGTCTTAGGTCATTTAAGTATATTTCAAGCGGGGCTTGCCCTATTGTACGAAAATTAGGCCACACTAATTTGAGGAGGACTGTAGGGGATTTGCTCCGGGCTTTGCCGATCAAGAAAACCGGCAGCTGCAAGGCTCAGCGCACGACGGATCAGATACGCAGTGACGCGGTGTGCCGGGGGACGAAGGCCCTCTGAGGTGGCCCCGGAGATAGGCGTCATGGCAAGGCACGTGCGGCGGATGTACGCCCGGTTCAGGAAGGCAGGCTGTATGCACCCTGTACTGGTCGCACATGCTGGTCACATCGGCCTTTTACGACACGCCAGAGCGCCTCAAAAGAACCGTCTCGGAATACTTCAGGACGTGTTCCGTCAAGGCTGACATCAAGCATCTTGAGCGCAGCGTGTAAGGGAGGCGAAATTTTCAATGATCGTCAGTATAGGCATTGGCCTTGTTTTGGTAAACGAAGGCATAGAAGAGATAGTCAAACCAGAACACACATCATCACTGGAGTCTATCAAAAAAAAGATATTCAAAGAAAAACCAGTGGATAAAGAGAAAACTGTTGAAACTAAAAGCCTGCTTGGCTCCATATTTCGTGCAAAAAGTCAGATTCTAATCCTCAAACTGTTCTTTTTGAATCCTGCAAAAGAGTTTCATCTAAGTGATATCGCGCGCAAGACGGGCCTTACATCACCTGCAGCATCAAAGGAACTTGCAAACCTGACAAAAGTAAACCTTTACTGACGATCATTGAAAATTTCGCCTGATTACACGCTGCGCTCAAGATACTTGT
>CAYGCI010000134.1:0-2808 GCA_964348355.1 uncultured Nitrosopumilaceae archaeon
CGTCAAGAGATGGTGCGACAATATAGCAAGGGGCAGCGTGGCCACCGCAGAGATCAGGCTGCGCAGGCTCGGCGTGTACTGCGAGAGGGTATGTGGTCACGTCCCCCTGTTGGCTAGGCGTGAAAATCACAACCATACGTGCCAATTCGTGCCTGATTGGCATGGGTAGGTGACCTCGCACCTATACCGCAGTTATACCCTTGATCCATTACTCTTTTGGTTGTGGATCCGTTGATCATCTTGATGATTTTTGGCAAAGTTTCAGATTTTAGGCAGGATTATGCGACAGTCTAGCTGGGACCTAGTATCTTTAAATTGGAACATCTACAGTCAAAGACGTTGCAGTCCGCTTACCTGAAGTGCATCGAGCCGGCGTGCGGGTTGGAGTATCCGATAATGGAGGTCAGGGTCGAGTGCGAGAAGGGGCACCTGCTGGATGTCAGGTACGGGGAAAGCCCGGGCCCCTCCCTGAGGGATGCGTTTTTGCAGAGGAGAAATCCCGGTGGAAGCATCTTCAACGAGAGCGGGGTCTGGAGGTTCAGGGAGCTGCTCAATTTCTGCCAGATCGATACCGAGGACATGGAAGAGTGCGCAAAAAGACTGGTATCGCTTGACGGGGCAGAGGGCAGGCAGTCAAAGCCGTACCAGATGTCAAAGCCTGCCGAGTTCGCAGGACTGCCTGCAGAAAACCTGTGGCTGCAGCCAGAAGGGTACAACCCGAGCGGCTCATTCAAGGACAACGGGATGGCTACCGCGGTGACGCACGCAAAGATGGTGGGGGCAGAAAAAATCGTGTGCGCGTCCACGGGAAACACCTCGGCATCTGCGGGAATGTTTGCTGCAAACGAGGGAATTGACTGCGACGTCTACATCCCGGCAGGACAGATTGCGCCGGGCAAGCTGAGCCAGGCCTACCAGTTTGGGGCGCAGATAATCCAGGTCGAGGGAAACTTTGATGACGCGCTGAGGCAGTCGCTGGACGATGCCAAGAATCGCGGCGGATACACGGTCAACTCGATCAACCCGTTCAGGATAGAGGGGCAAAAGACAATCCCGTTTCGGGCCCTAGAATACCTGGACTGGGAGGCCCCCGACTGGATCGTCTACCCGGGAGGGGCGCTGGGCAACACGTCTAGCTGCGGAAAGGCACTGATGGAGCTGTACGAGTGGGGCTGGATAAAAAAAATCCCGAGAATCGCGGTGATCAACGCAGAAGGTGCAGACACGCTCTCGGAGCTGTACAATGGTGGGTTCGAGGGCGAGAGGCTGCGCTGGAACGGAGGGAGGCCAAACACGGAGCTGATTGAAAGGTACTATGATCACCTGGACGGCCGGGGCATACGTCCCAAAACAAAGGCCACCGCAATCCAGATTGGCAGGCCCGCAAACATCCTCAAGGGCCTGCGCGCACTGGAGTTTACAGACGGCGTCGTGACCACGGTAACCGATGCAGAGATGCTTGACGGCATGTCCGTAGTCGGACTAAACGGGTTTGACTGCGAGATGGCGTCAGGCGCATCGCCTGCGGGAATCAAAAAGCTGATAGGCGAGGAAATCATCAAAAGGGATGACGTGGTGGTGGGAATCCTGACCGGAAGGCAAAAGGACGCGATGCTGCCCGTAGACTATCACAACAACCCGCAAAACAGGTTTGCAATACCTCCGAGAAACTAGGCCCCGCAGCTCCCGTGGAACTGACGCCGCGGAGATGCGCAAACCCGGCGGATCCGGGCTTGGCGGCCGGGTACGGGGTCGCGTCCCCCCCGGGCCGGGCGTGAAAACCACGGCATGCTATTCGTGCCTGGCTGCCCAAGGACAGGCGGCGCCGTACCGGCCGGGCGGTCTAAAACTTAAAGCAGGCCGCATCCCACACGCTCCATTGGAGAAAACCGTGGTATTTGCGCTGGCGGCACTTGCGGCATTGATGCCTGCGGCAGGCGCCGCCGCGTACGCAGACATACACCAGGATCCGGCGCGGGCCCAGATCACGGCCGCCATAGAGATGTACGAAGAGTCCGGCCTTGGGGCCATAACAGTGCACAGCGACAGGGAGCACTATCCGTTCGTGCTTGACAGGGACGGCCGCGTGCTTGCACATGGGGCCAATCCCTCCCTTGTGGGCACGCATGCACTGGACAGCATACGTCCGGACAAGACGCTAGAGCAGATAAACGCGGAGCTTGATGCCGACGGGGAGTCCAGGATATACTACATATTCCTGAACCCGGCTACCGGCCGCGACGAGGTCAAGCACACGCTTCTGATCCTGCATGACGGATACGTCTTTGGCAGCGGCACGTATGCTGCCAGGCACGACCCGCCGGCAATGCAGTACCGGGACGGCGTCTTCCCTTCTGCCATACAGTGCAACGCACCGATGGAGCCGTTCCTGAGGGACTCTGCGGCGCCCACGTGCCTAAAGCCCTCCACGCACGAAAGGCTCTCCGAGCTGGGCCATGATCTGGCCGCCTACGGAACCATACGGGACTGGGGGATGCACACGGTTACGGTGGGCCTGCTTGCACCCGTCAGCGGAGGCGCCGCAGGATACGGCCAGGACATAACGGAGGCGGCAAGGATGGCAGCCGGTGACCTCAACACGGAGTTGGAGGCAGGCGGCCACCCGTGGCGCCTTGATGTCATAGCCTATGATACGGGCACAGACGGCAGCAGGGAGATGGAGGGCGTGGCAGAACTACGAGAGCAGGGGGTTCGGCTGGTCGTCGGCCCCTCGATTGACATCTTTGAGAGGGATGTCATAGACTATGCCGACGACAGCGGCATGCTGCTTTTTAGCTGCTGCTCGGT
>CAYGCI010000135.1:0-2647 GCA_964348355.1 uncultured Nitrosopumilaceae archaeon
GGGCGGCAGGCTGACCGACGAGCAAAGGGAGTAGAGTACACTCAAAGATACGCGTGCCCGTGGAAAACGTCATACGCAGGATCAAGACGTTCAGGATAATGAGCTACAGGTACAGAAACCGGCTCCGAAGGTACGACCTGGTCAACCTGAGGATACTGGGACGGATGGCCGCTGCGACCTGACAAATACGGCAGAAGGCAACTGCAACCTGCCATTCGTAATTTAATTGCGGATCGCTTCTCTGAGATCATCTGGGTTTGACTCCGGATACGTGGCCATCCTACTGCAGGACAGGCCGTTTTCGATCCTGAGGATCGCAATGCGCATAGCAGACCGCGCAAGGCCGGCATCAATTCCAGTCTTGGCCGCCATCTTCCTGGCCACTTTGCGTACGATCCTGCCCAGATTCTTCATGGTGCTTGGCAAGTCGGATCTGGTTGAGCTGCAGGTCACACACCCCTCAAATGCTGAGATAACGGAAAAATTCTTTGAGATGGATGAATCCCCTAAAAACGGGATTCATGTACAAGCTAGCGCACATGCTGGCGGCTCTGGACATCAGGCACAAGATAATAGCAAACGGCAGCAAGCGTTTTTTCGATTTTTGCTGTCCATATTTTTACGGGACAACACATCCGCCGTCGATTTTCTCAATGCCTACAACAAAGTTAGGGAAACAAGGGAGCTCATAGGAATGCGTGCAGTCAACCCCATTTAACGCCCCGCACTACGAGTGCGAATGCCATGACATGCATGAATAACTCAAGGAGGGTGCAACACTTCGGCGGCCGGATGACCGCCGAGGACATGGACAACATCAACAAACAGACGAAACGGCCCGTCCATTTCGTTGCATGGATTCTCATTGCACCGAAGGACTATATCCTGCCGTACGGTGACGATGCAAGTCCACCGGATCATCCAGTCGTCGAGCCAGCAGAACATGTCAACGAATTCAAATTCAACGACAGAGATACCCGCGAAATGCTCTGCAGACTCGTAGGACTCAAAGAAATTCCAAAGCTTGACTCTAACGCATTCAAAAAACTTCCTGGCATCATCGGAGACCAGATCGGAGACCAAACCGTCGTAGTGGATGTGGTTAGAACTATGAGGGACATGTAATGAATGAAATCTACATAGACACCAGCATCATAGTCGCTTATGCGGTAAGGCCAAAAAAGGAAGGGGCAACTCAAACTTTATTGTCCTCCGGGGCGAATAATCCAATTGTCCGGGCTTAACAACAAACCGCAAGAGCCGCAGGCATGAGAGAGGCGGTACTGGGCAGCATCATACTGGGCATGCTGTTTGTGCCGGGCGCGGCACTCTCAGACAGCGTCCTGTGGGATCTTATAATACAGGCACACATTGACGAGGAGCCTGTCATCCCGGGCCATGCCCCCACGGTGTCCGGGCAGGTAGTTGACCACGCAGGAAAGCCGATCCGGGGTGCAGACATTGCAATCAGCGCCGGGTCGCTGTCATTTGATACGGTCACCGGCGAGAACGGGGACTTTCAGCAGGAGCTGGCAGGCTTTGATGAGATCCCGGGAACGTACGCGGCAAGCATCAGGGCAGGCCACGAGGACAAGCTTGGCGCGGCACACCTGGAGTTTCACGTGAGTGGAGAGATAAGGCAGTCCGAGATCTTGGCCAGGCAGCTGGGGACCGCTACCGCTCAAAAATACCTGCATGCAGACGAGGGGGAGTTTTCAAACGACGTAATCGGCATGCGGGCGTATCAGTATTACCAGGGCCTGTACGAGGAATACCTGGATGCGTTGGAGGGCGAGGGCCGCGAGGCCGGAGCAGACGAGATAGAGAGGCAAAGGGAGGCCGCATACCAGCTCCTGCAGGAGGCCATGATAGAGAAGGACATCGGCGCAGGTGTCTATCAGGGGTGGGGATACAAGCGCTTTGTAGACAACCTAGACAGGTCGGTAAGGGACATAATCGTAGGCCAGCTGAACCACACAAAGGCCTCGTTTTATGAGGCACAGCAGATAATGGATGGCATACTGGAAAACGGCGGAAGCCACCAGGAGGCACGGGATGCATACCTTGACAGGCTGTCAGTCACGCAGGAGGTGATGGCAGGGCTGACCACGATGCACGGGGCCATCCGGGCCGACGCCACAGACGCCGGGCCGCCAGCCGAGGCAAAGGCCGGCACCGGGGATGCCGAGACCCCAGTGGCCGAGGATCCCCACACCCCAAGCACGAACGGCACGAGCATCGAGGTGGAAACCAGCGGGAACTCGATTTTCATCAACATCGACGGAGTTGTCACCGAGTTCATCATCAACGGAACGCAGCTTGTCAAGGTAGCAAACTCCACAGGATAGAGGGGTGGCTCTGACCCAAAAACAGCGCCAGGCAGGAGCGCTTCTACCGCAGTATAGAGGAGATATGGAACCACGAGAGCCTGTCTGCGTACATCGGCTACTATAACGAGGACAGGCTGCACTGGTCGCTGGATATAGACAACTACCAGACGCCTCTGCGGGCATTTTGCGACAGGAAGGCCACAGAAGCGATCAGGAAAAGCAACCCAAAATGGATGGAGGAGGACACCGGTGATGGTGCGACGGGACTGGTAAGTTAACGGGAGCTGATTTCTCCTGGAAAGCGTCGGGAGCTGCTA
>CAYGCI010000136.1:0-2543 GCA_964348355.1 uncultured Nitrosopumilaceae archaeon
TTTTACGTGTAGTTATGACCTACTTTGACTCAAAGACTTCTGCCCGTTGCTATAACTAGGCACGAGTCTGCATGCGGTTGTGGCTTTCACTCCTGGCCAGCAAGGGGGGACGTGACCCCACACGGTTTGTTTTCAGAAAAGGGTTAAATTACAACTTTTTCCCAGCAAACCCATGAGGATCTGCACCGTGGGAAGCAAGTCGTTTGTAGCAAGCTTTCAGCTGGCCGGAGTGCCCGGTGTCGTATCTACGAGTCCAGAGCAGGCACTGGACAAAATAAGGGGGCTTGCCGATGATGCCGATGTCGGGCTGGTGCTGGTAAGCGATGATATTGCAGAGCCGATAACTGACGAGCTGACCGCCCTCAGGGCGCAAAAATCGGCCCTAGTCTTTGCACTGCCTGCGGCCGGCAGTGAGAAATCCGAGGTCGACTATCGGGCCATGCTCAAGAAGATCTTGGGCGTATGACTCGTTTAATCTACTTATACCCACTGCCGTATGATTGAGCAATGAAGACTGCCTATGTAAGGGAGCCCTCCGTCGTTGCCGTCTCTGAGACCGAAGATCCCAGGCCCTCATCGGGGGAGATCCTGGTTCGAATGGAGGCGTGCGGGATCTGCGGCTCTGACTTGGAAAAGGTGTTTGGGAGATATGGAAAGACATCGATGCGCCTGGGGCACGAGCCTGCCGGCACCGTGATTGGGGTCGGGGACGGGGTAACCGGCTTCAGGGCAGGCGACAGGGTATTTACACACCACCACGTTCCATGCCACTCGTGCCACCTGTGCAGACATGGCAGCGAAACGCTGTGCCCGAAATACTCGGAGACGAACCTCTCCCCCTGCGGCCTGTCAGAGAAATACGTGGTGCCTGCATGGAACGTATCCCACGGGGGGGTTCTCAAGCTGCCTGATCGGATGAGCTTTGAGGAGGCAGCCATGATAGAGCCCCTGGCGTGCTGCGTGCGTGCCTGGGCCAAGCTCCCTTATCGGGAAGGCGACTCGGCAGCAATACTTGGCATGGGTCCGACCGGAATGATGCACGTGATGCTGGCACAGGCAAAAAGGTTCTCAAAGATATTCTGCCTGGACGTAAACGACTTTCGTCTTGACTTTGCAAGAAAGCTCGGAGTCACCGAGACCCTCAACACTACAGATCAAAGCAGAAGGCAAGGGATCATGGGGAGTACAGACGGCCGCGGCGTGGACGTTGCCGTTGTCGCCACCGGCAGCCTGCAGGCGTTGGAGGACGCAATCGACCTGGTCCGCAGCGGCGGCTCTGTCATGATGTTCGGAGTCCCGTCCCAAGGCGCCATGATGGAGATTGACATGAGCCGAATCTATGCAAAGGAAATCTCCCTGTTCACAAGCTATGCCGCATCCGATACAGACACAAGGGCCGCACTGGAGCTGATTTCATCGTCTCAGATCAGCGTCAGGGAGCTGGTCACCCATACATATCCGATCACCGATTCCCAAAGGGCATTTGATCATGCCAGATCCGGAGACAATGCAATGAAGATCATCATCACGAAATAACGCCACTCAGGCGGCGCCGGCCAGAATGGCGCAAAACTGGCAGACGCGCTTGCCGATGCGCGCATCCTTTCACCTTTATTTCCTGCGAGCATCCGCAAAACAGGGACAGTGTCCAGGCAAGTCGGGCCTCACATCAAAAGCCAAGAGGCACATCGAGCGTTTCCCTCCAAGCTAGCTGGTAAAGGGTAGCACGGCTTGGAAATTCAATATCCTAGACCTTATGCGCATTTGCCAAAAATTAGGTAAAATCTGCCTGATTTTTTTGATCCGTGGCGATTACGCATGAGGTCTAGTCAATCACATCGGATATTTCCTCTCTGATCTCAGACAGCATTTTTGGAATGCTGATTGGCTCGTTGATCAAACGTGTTAAACTGCGTAAATGCCCCCTCAAAACCCCTTCAATATCTTCAGGAAAGAATTGCCCGGTGCCAGTAAATCTGACATTTTTTGTTTCGCATTTTTTCAAAAAAAGATCTTTGACACCGCTCTGGATTTTGTTTTCTTTGAGCAATCTCTAGGCATCATAGTAATCCCTAATCTTTCCACGCTGGAGAATCGCTCTCAGTTTTTCTGCCAGTATTGTTTCGAGTGAGTAAACTCTCACCGAGAATTTTGGATAGTCATAATACCGTGGTACCGGCATCTCCACAATTTTGCCAATCCCCTCTTCGCGGCTAATTTCAATTTTTAATCTAGCCGTGCTAATGGGCCCCGTATACTTGAATCTGCTTTGAAAATATCCCGGGTTTGTGTGTGGTGATCCCTCAAGCTTAATTGCAATTTGGTTTTTTTGCATCACAATATTTGGTATTTCTTTGTCAATCGGCTTGACAAACTTTTCCCACTCTGTATTGTCTACGGGTGTGAAATCAAGATCTTCGGACATCCTCCACCGGTTAGGAAAGTAGATCTTTGACAGGGCCGTACCCCCCTTGAAAACAAGCTTGTCAGAAATTGAACTGTTTGCAATGCCATAGAGCATCCATCCGAGAACATAGTCTTTT
>CAYGCI010000137.1:0-2513 GCA_964348355.1 uncultured Nitrosopumilaceae archaeon
CCACAAAGTCCCCGTGCGCGTCATCGAGTAGGGTGACCGCGTCGTTTTTCTGCGCTATCTCTGCAATCTCGTCCACCCTTGCAAGGTCCCCGTCCATGCTGAATACCCCCTCCGTGATGATGAACCTTCTCCCCCTCTTTTTTGAGATTTTTCTGGCAAGGTCCCCCATGTCGTTGTGCCTGTAGACTGTGGTGGATGCCCCCGACAGCCTGCACGCCTCGACTATGCTTGCATGGTTCAGCTCGTCGCTGAATATGGCATCCCCCCTTCCTGCGACCGCAGCTATCGCGCCCAGGTTTGCCATGTACCCGGTCGGATACACCAGCGCGTCCTGCTGCGACTTGTGCCTTGCAAGGCACCCTTCCAGCTCCCGATATGACTCGTCGTTGCCCGAGACCAGTCTCGAGCTTGACTGCATCTGCACCCGGCCAAGCCCCGTGGCCGGAATCCCCAGATAGTCATTTGAGCACAGGTTGAGCAGCCTCCTGCCGCTGACTGTAATGTACGAGCCTGAGACCGTCCCGAACCTGAGGCTGCGGTAGAGGCTCTCCCTTTTCATCCGGGCCAGCTCCGCGCCCAGATACGACAGCCTAGGCTTCAAGGCCTATCCTTTCTATGATCCTGCGGTCTTTTTGCGCCCCGTTTCCGCCCATTGTCAGGTATCCGCCCGTTATTATCCCGTTTGCGCCGCTTTGCAAAAGCTCCCCGCCCGAATCCTCCGTGCTTGCCTCGCGTCCTCCCGAGATCTTGACGACCGACCCCGGCAGTGCAAACCGCACCACCGCAAACATCCTGACAAGCTCCTGGTTTGGCAGGCGCGTCTGCAGCTCCAGCGGCGTTCCGGGAACCGGCACCAGTATGTTGATTGTAACCTCCTCTGGCCTTAGCGCCGCAAGCTCCAGGATCAGCTCCAGCCTCTGATCCCGCGTCTCGCCCATCCCGATAATCCCGCCCGTGCACAGCTCCAGCCCCGCATCCCTTGCAGTCATCAGCGTGTCGATTCTGTCCTGGTACGAGTGGGTGGTGCAGATTTCGGGGAACTTTGACCTCGATGTCTCCAGGTTGTGGTTGTATCTTCTGACCTTCAGTGACTTGAGGCGCCTTGCCTGCCCCCCCGTCAGGAATCCGAGGCTGCACTCGACTGGAATTCCGACCCTTTTGTTTATCTGATCGATGATGTGGCACACTGCCTCAAAGTCCCTCCGGGACGGCTCCCTCCATGCCGCCACCAGGCAGTAGGATCCGGCCCCCTGCTCCTTTGCGACCCTTGCCGCACCGACTACTTTTTCTGCAGGCGGAAGCTGGTATGTCTCGACGCCGGTATCAAAGAACGCAGACTGGCCGCAGAACGCACAGTCCTCGCTGCATGCGTTTTTCTTGATGTTGTTGAGCTGCTCGACGTCCACCCTCGGGCCGTTGAGCTTGCGTGTTATCTGGTTTGCCGACTCGGCAAGCATCCCCAGGTTCTCGTCTGAGACGTTGATGAGCCTCCCGATGTCTCCTGCCGATATGCCTGCGCCGGAGAGGACGCCCTCCATGCACTCTGAGATAAACCTCCCCTCGTCCATGTATTTCATGCATGATTTCGCGCGGGAGTAATTAACTGTTAACCGGGCGAGCATCGCATTATTAATTAATGATCGCCCCTCCTAAATGTCTATGAGGACACCCCTGTATTGCCATCTAAAGCCGCCCGCAGCGGGGGCAGACGGGTAGCCTGTAGGAAAAGATTGGACAACCCCAGATCCGACGAAAGCTTCGTATACTATGTTTAATGATGAGATAGGTGATATGGGTACATGCATCAACATGCAGGGATTCATTAGTGACGTTGATGAAATAACTGCCCAGGTGTACGGCAAGGCCGTCGACAAGTTCCAAAAGGCACAAATCAATTTTTTAGAAAATCTGAATAAAGATGATGCGCTGGCAAGATCACAAACCCAAGCCAACCGCTACCGCAATAACACTGAAAAGCTATCAGACTTTATGCGTAATCTACCTGAATGAGATGAATTTGTTCCTAATAATCCCGGATCTGAACCGATTACGCATAAAGTCTATCACATATAACGAAGGTTTCTAAGGAGGTCATCTGATAGTGTACAATGCTCTTAAACTAGAATCAGCAAAAACAAAGAGTAGAACAAAGACTAACAAGCCAAAAACAGACGCACAAGTTAAAAAAATATTGAAAAAAATCAACGTCTTGATTCTTGGTCCCGGATACCCTCCTAATGAGCTTAAAAAGAGAATTGAGATCAGAAGGAAATTGAAAAAACTTGGACTCAGTGCATATGTGATGGAGCAAAAACCCCAACCCAAAAGACAAACAACCCATGTAGACAAGTTCCATGAATTGCTAGATATGGAAAATTTACTTTGCATTGCAATTTCAACGCCTAATGGATAGACCTTATGCGTAAACGAAATTCGCGGCGATGCCCCCGGCGCACGCGCTACAAATGGGGCGAGTCAGGGCCGGCGCACGCGCGACTGTACCTCACTACGTT
>CAYGCI010000138.1:0-2507 GCA_964348355.1 uncultured Nitrosopumilaceae archaeon
GCCGCCGCCCGCGCCTTTTGGCATCACATAACCTGGTACCTGTTGATTATGTATAGCAGGACTCCTGCTATGCTGACGCCGATGCCTAGCAGGCCCGCAAACGCCCCTCCCTGCTTGATTATCTTTACCACCATCTCAGAATTTGGCTGATCCTGTGTGGCTGTAAATGCAACTGATCCTGCCACGATCATGATTATGCCCACGGCCAGGATTTTGCTGCTTGTCTTCATACTGGGATCCTCACACCCCTGTGATAAATTCGAACCCCCCAACTTTGCTTGGCCGCCTGTGTTGGGGCGTGGGGCGGCCTTGAGCCCAAAATATTTCAATTATTTGCACTGTTTTTTGGATTTACTTCAAATTGGCAGCAACTCTATATAGTTATAGTATAGTTTATGGGAAAAAACCCTAAATATTACAATGGCGTAATAATACGGTCTGACAAAAGCAAACATGTTGGATATGCAGTGGAAGCAAAATTGAAATCCAATTGTCATAATGTCGTGGCAAGAGATGACTCTGTCATCAAAACCCGTTTTTTGGGAATGTTTTGCATAGGCGCCCTTTTTGTGCGCACCTACTGCTTTATTTCCGCTCTTGACCCGTCCGGGTGCGGTGCTCATCACACACTGCCTTTTTCCACGCTGGATTTCCCCTGCGTGCCATGACGGCCGACTCGCAGGTATCGTGCCTGATCGATCGATCCAAGAGAGGGGTGGTTTTTAGGAAAAATCGATCACTTTGGCAAATTTTTCCACGTTAATGTTAATAAACCGTGCAATTGGTGTTTTTTCATGACGGGCAGAGGCGAATCCCCGCAGGTATCCATAATCATTCCCACGTACAACGAGTCCCAGAACATCCTGAAGATAATAAAATCCATCGGCGACTCTATCCCAAAAAAGATACCGTTTGAGACCATCGTAGTCGATGACGACTCTCCTGACGGGACCGGCAACATCGTTGAGGAGTACATTGAAAACGTAAAGGAGTTTGCAAACAACACCATCAATGTAATCCACAGAAAGGCCGAAACCGGGCTCAGCTCTGCGGCGCTGTCTGGCATCCGGCAGGCCGCCGCCGACACCATTGTGGTGATGGACAGTGATTTATCCCACCCCCCTAATCTGATTCCAAAGATGCTTGATGCGCTAAAGTCAAAGTATGACCTTGCAATTGCCTCCCGGTACACTGCAGGCGGCACCATCGAGGGCTGGAACATCAGGCGAAAGCTGATCAGCAGGACTGCCACTGAAATTGCCAAAAAGGGGCTGGGGGTCGATGCCACAGATCCGATGTCTGGATTCTTTGCATTCAAGAAAAAAATAATCAGAGATCTAAAGTTTGACGCAATCGGCACCAAGATTCTGCTGGAAATTCTCGTCAAAGCCAAGGAGGTCAGCGTGACTGAGATTCCCTATACCTTCACCGACAGGCAGTTTGGGACAAGCAAGCTTGGGGCCTCGACCGTCCTTGATTATGTAAGATCCGTCTGGAGGCTGTACCGGTATGGCAAGCATGACAAGACCAGCAGATCCAAGAAATCCGTGCGATTCATCTCAAAGGCCGCACGCTTTTTCACCGTTGGTGCCTCCGGCCTGGGCGTGAACTACCTGATGTCCCTTTTGTTTGCAGGCGGAGTTGCAGACATGTGGTACCTGCATGCAAACATCATCGGAATTGCCGCATCCGTGACGAGCAACTTTGTTCTTAACAAGGCATGGACGTTTGGTGACCGCGACTTTGGCCTCAGGCGAACGCTGTCCCAGTATTCAAAGTTCGTTGTCTTCAGCTCGTTTGGGGCGCTGGCCCAGCTGGGGATGGTGTTCGGACTGGTGGACGGCTATGGGGTGTCCTATCCGGTCGCACTCATGATTTCAGTCACGGTTGCCGCGCTGGGGAACTTTGTCCTGAACAAAAGGTGGACGTTTAAAGAAAAGATCTGGGACTAAGGTGTCTCATGTGGGAGTCGGCCCGACCCTGCCGGCATCCCCCCAATCCATTCTGAACCGCCTTTCCTGATCGAATATGGGATCTTCCGGCTCGAACGCCATTCCTGTATGAGTTTACCCCTCAGGAGGCGTTTCCGGTCAGGGTCTTGGCGACCATCTCACTCACGTTATACCCCTGGGCGCGCCAGTTCATCGTACACGTCATCAGTACGGTGAACATCTCCATGCCCTCCTCGGTACGGAGCCCCTGGAATATCTTGCGCGCAATTACAGACGGCCTCAGCATGCGCTCTGCTACATTGTTGGTGGGCTCCATGCCCGGATACAGAATAAACGTGTACAGGTATTCTGAGGCGTTCTCAAGCTTCGTGGCAAAGCTCTCGCAGCCTGCCACCCTAATTGATCTGTTTGCATCTGATAGTATTGTCAGGATGGTCTAAATTCCTTGGTTTTCTGCCCGGCTGGGGTACTTTTCACTTAGCTGTTCAACTGTACGCACCATGTTTGTCGCATGTGTTGCAGATGCGGCCGACTCGTTTGTAAGCGATCGCCGAA
>CAYGCI010000139.1:0-2487 GCA_964348355.1 uncultured Nitrosopumilaceae archaeon
CGATGTTGATTGCCCACCTGTCCTTTGCAGAGCCAAACGTCACGCTGGCGTCCTGAATCGATACCTTCCACTTTTCCCTGTACTCGGGCTCGGCATACGTCTCCACAAGCTGGTTGAAGTTGGAAACGACGTTTGCAAGCTGCTCTTGCATCTTTTCCGGGGTCAGCCTGAGCTCCTTGATGAGCCTGTCCACCTTGTTGATGAACAGCACCGGCCTGACGCGCTCCTCTAGCGCCATCCTGGTCACCGTCTCAGTCTGGGTCATGATTCCCTCGACGGCGTCGCACACGACCACTGCGCCGTCAATCGCCCTGAGGCTTCGGATGACCCTTCCGCTAAAGTCGACGTGCCCGGGCGTGTCAATCATGTTGATGACGTACTCTTTTTCGTTTTTTGTAAAGTGCAGCGTCACGTTTGCCTGGTAGATGGTTATCCCCCTCTGCTGCTCCTCCTTGTCAAAGTCCATTGCAAGCGCGCTGCCTGCAGCGGACGGGGCTATGATCCCAGAGTATGCAAGGAGGCTGTCGCTCATCGTAGTCTTGCCGTGGTCGACGTGTGCGATGACGCCAAAGTTCCTGATCTGATCCTTGTTCTTGATGATCTTGAGGACCTGATCAGTTGACTTGTACTTTACCATATCCGCAAGCCTATTCATTCAGCTATTAAACCTAACCATTTTAGAAAGGTGAATCGCAAGCTGATCCCCTCCAGGATCCTTTCCCCCGGAGGTACAGGGTTTTGCCCGCAAGTGTGATCACCGAATGCAGATCCCGTTTTGTTACAGGATCATTTGCCGCAGGACTGCCACCTCCGATTTCGTCTAGCAGGATCCAACCATGTTCGCCCCCGGCGGTCAGTAAATCATGTCAGAGCTTGCATCCCTGACCTTTGCCGCGGTGACAAAGTGGCAGTCGCGCAACCCCCTGCGCCTTGCCTCGCGCAGGACCAGAAACTGTGAGAAGAACACCAGGTACAGGACCTGCCGCATCCTGCTGCCAGTGACCTGCGGCACAACCACGTTCAGGCCCAGTTTTTTAAGGTTCCCGGACAGACGGCGGGCGTGGGGCGTGTCCTGCGCAAAGAGCAGGACCGTATCCCCGGGCCTGGCCGAGAACAGGCCCATGTGGGAGAACTGCTCGACTCGCTCATACTGGGATACGCAGCCCAGGATTTCATGGAATTTTGCCGCGCAGTACATGGCAACTGGATAGGTCAGAAGGGTGCCCAGCACGAAGGAGTTTCCAGTAAGGCGGAATTTTGAGGCATCACGCCTTGCAGCGTCAAAAATTCCCCTGGCGTTTGCAATCCGGACTTGCGAGACTAGCGATATGCAGGTCAGCGCGCTGGCCAGAAAGCCCACGCTGCCGGCAGTGAACACCCCGGAATCCGGATACTCTAGGAGGATGGTCTTGGAGCACGCCCGGCCCAGCCGGCTGCCCCCTGATGCGGTAACTGCGACGGATTTTGCCGCGGCCCCGGATGCGCGGATGTTGGAGACCGTGTTTCCGGAGACAGATACCAGGTACAGATGCTTTTTTGCATAGATTTTCCTGTTATTGATGATGTCAAGCGGATCGGCGCTGCGCACGGCATAGTCAGAAAAGGACTCGGCAAGCATGGCAGCGGACATAGAGTCCCCGCTGCCGCAGAAGACCGACCTTTTCTGCAGGCCCTCAGACAGCGGCGCTTGCGGGACAAATGACTCGATATACTCCAGCTGTGACCCGACATCAGACTCGAATGCGGAAATCGTATCCAATGCGGGGATTGGATCCCGGCACTACTTGAATTATTTGGTTTTTATACCGAGGGGGGCCCGTGTGGATATTGGAGATCTCAGTTGGCCACACGCCGGATTCAGATGACGCGTTCATGTTCTACGGTATGTTTACAGGCAGGGTAAAGTCGCCCGGCTTTACGGTCAACCACGTAATCGAGGACATTGAAAGGCTGAACCGCAGGGCGGTGGATCCGGACCTGGATGTGACCGCAGTATCCGTCCACGCATGTGCGTATATTCCCGGATACACGATTCTGAGGAGCGGGGGCAGCTTCGGAATGGGCTACGGCCCGATTGTTACTGCCAGAAAGGAGATGACGATAGACGAGATAAAAAAATCAAGGATTGCGATCCCGGGGGAGATGACCTCGGCGTTTTTACTGCTGCAGCTTATGATCGGAAGGTTTGAGCACGTTGCGATGGATTTCAGCGACATTCCGGGGGCCGTGAGGGAGGGGAGGGTGGATGCAGGGATTGTGATACACGAGACCCAGCTGTCATATCCGCAGGAGGGAAACGTCAAGATTCTGGATGTCGGGGAGTGGTGGAGTAGGGAGACCGGCGGACTGCCCGTGCCCCTTGGAATCAACGTGATGAGGACAGGTCTTGGCGAGGAGGCCATTGCAAAGTTCGACAGGTACCTGCAGGCGTCAATCGAGTACGGGCTGGAGAACTTTGAGGACGCAGTAGAGTACTCCATGCAGTAC
>CAYGCI010000140.1:0-2483 GCA_964348355.1 uncultured Nitrosopumilaceae archaeon
TTATAGATCAGGTGGTCAGAAAAAATCAACTAGGCAGGGGCTAACCTATTACAGTAGAAGGGTTAAATATTCCACGCAAACCTGTGACCGTATGAGCAAGCCGGCAGACTTGGGTTCCCTGAAGATCGGCTCCTACATCCTTCTGCCCGTGGGTGATCAGGCGACGGGGGAGCCGTGCAGGATTGTAGAGTACGACACGTCAAAGCCGGGCAAGCACGGGGCGGCCAAGGCGCGCATCGTCGGCGTGGGTGTCTTTGACGCGCAGAAAAGGCCGCACGTGGGCCCCGTCAGCATGCAGATCCACGTGCCGCTGATCGACAAGCGTACCGGGCAGGTCATCTCCATTACGGGCGACAACTACCAGCTGATGGACTCGGAGACCTTTGAGACGATCGACGTCTCGCAGGTCGACGACGAGGTGAGCGGCAGGATTGAGAACGGCCAGAACGTCGAGTACTGGAAGGTCATGGAGAGGACCAAAATCATGAGGATAAAGGGCTAGGCCCCGTCACGGCGCATCCTCTGATGCCTGCGACCTTGCACACGAGGCGGGCCGCGCGTATGAAAGACTAGCACCCGCCTTTTGAACCCGTCAGGCTTCATACACTGCCGCCATGCGAGAAACGCACGCACGTAAAACCCCGAGACTCGCGGGGGCCCGCAGTTGAGTTTTACTGTGCTGGACATACAGAAGACGGGAATCTGGAATCATGAAAATCGCGAGTCAGGCAGCAGACCCAAACCCAGAGTCCGGGCATTGTACGTGATGGGCTAGGGTCGCTGCAGCATGCAGGCACGGGTTTTGATGCACGGGGGTTTGGACCACTCTCTAATCAACTCCTCGCCCATCTTGCCCTCCTGAACCACAAAACACAATCGGGTGATCTATGGTGACGACTGAGTTTTTGAGCATCTATGGGCATGAAATATGCAGGAAGACGCTTTTTGATGATCAAGGACCTTCAGTCGCTACTATAGAATCGTACTCGCACCCCCGCACATCGAAACCAAGATCCTACTAAAATAATACAAAACCGGCATACTAACTGGTGGCTGTCGTCTACGGAGTTTCAGAGGCAACAAAGGAATTTCTAAAAAAACTCCCAAAACAAATCCGGAGCCTTGATGAGATTAACAATGTCCGCATGGAGCTCAGGCGAGAGTTGGACTCCATTGAAGACAGGGGACTGGGAAACAGGTTCAGGCGATGGCGAAAGCAGCGTGTCATCAACAAGATCGGCAGCAATGTTGGCGGCGCAGAGCATGCGGGAGCCCGGGGGGAGGACTTGGCACTGCGGAAGCTCTCAGAGCTCCCGGACGACTATCATGTCTTCTGCGGAGTGAACAAGGACTTGGGAAAGTATGTGACATACAGAAAAAGACGTGATCTAAAATCTGCCCAGATGGACTTTGTAGTCCTGTCCACAAGGGGCGTAAACGTCATCGAGGTAAAAAACTGGCGCGCATCTTATTACGAGAGTCATCGCGGTCTTTCTCCCCATGAGCAGGTAGACAGGGCCGGCCGGGTACTGTGGATCTCACTGAAATCCTCGTGGTTTGGCCCCCGGGATCCGCCTGTCACCGGCGTGCTGCTGTCCTTGCGGGGAACAATTCCGCCGGATCCACGATACGGGCATGTTGCCGTGAGGAGCCTGAGTGATGTCAATCGCTTTTTGCAAAACAGGCAGGAGACATTCTCTGAAAAGGAGGTAGGAAGGCTGGTTGGGAGGATAAAGGGGGACGTAACCAAATGAAACTTTTAGTTTCCAGCACGGTGCAGCAAACTCGTGAGTTTTATAGCAACGAGCAGAAGTCTTTGAGCCAAAGCGGGATCATTCGAAAGGTACGATGATCGCGCAACCGGCATAGCGGGCATGGCAAAAGAAACAGACGGCCTGTCAGAGGCCATGCGCAGAGAAAAGGATGCCAGAGTCTACAAAAAGATCATGGCGCTGGTGTTTGTGCCAGAGGACGATATAGGCGTGCCCGAGGCTACAAAGATCCGGTGCAGTGAGAACTCCGTGCGCAACCGGCTGGCGAGGTTTTCGGAGGACGGCATAGACGGCCTCCGGGATCTTCCATGTTCCGGATGCAGGCCGGAGGCGGACAGGGAAAGGACTGCCGCCACAACGGACTTGTCCATTGAACGCAACAGTACCGATGTCACAACGGTGCGTGATGACATAAGGGATGCCACCTGGACAGGACACGGCACAGGACATGTCGGCTCATGCGGCAGATGCGCATGGGGTCAGGTCGGCACCAGAAGCGTGGCCTCGTATTCGGAAGCATCGCAGAAGACGGCAGGAGGCTGTTCAGGACGTCTACGGGATCGTTCGCGCTGGCGCAGTTCATACAATGCATGGAGGCGCTGCGCAAAGTCTGGCAGGGCTGCCGTCTTTTGCGACAGGTGGAGCGTGCACAGATCTGCTGCCGTCGCAGAATATCTGGCGGGCCATCCCGACGCCAGGCTGACAATGATC
>CAYGCI010000141.1:0-2452 GCA_964348355.1 uncultured Nitrosopumilaceae archaeon
GCATCAGGAACTTTACTCCCCTCTCCTGCAGCATGGCAATCACCTCGACTGAGAATTCGCGGTCAAGGAGGAGGCGCACCTTGATGCCGGTCCTGTCAAGCTGGTCAGGGATCAAACCGGCAGATTCAGGCACGGAATCGAGCCTTTTTACGTGCAACACGCCCAGTGTCAGGCCCAGACCGTCGTCGACGCACTGTATAGTGGCGTACCGCCCGGCGTATGTCGTCCCGTCCTTTTTCTTCTGGCGCGACAGGTTCTCGTCGGGCCTTCTGTCATAGCGGGAGATCTTGTGCATGTCCATTGCTATTGTCAACCCGCACTTTGGAATCCTTCTGGCCATGCTTAATCTTTCACGCTGCCGTTTTATCTGCGCCTCAAAGGCCTCCTGCGCGGCACTGTCTGCCAGGATCTTGATCACCGTGTCCCTCGCGTGCATCCCAGTACATGCTATACTTGCAGTCATGAATTCTTGAAGGTCGTCTACTGCCTGCAGGAGCATCTGATCATGAAATACTTCAAGAACTCTTGCTCATCAGTATGGTTCACTGCGCAGGTCGGTATGGCTTGCACCCCAGCGGAGGCTGATCATACCTGCAGTTTTGATTTTATCTGGGCTATGTCGTTTTCTATCCTCTCGAACCGAGAATCAAGCATCTCGCAGGTGTTGGACGAAAGATTCTGGATCTCCGCCATGGTCTGATCCTGCTTGTCTAGCATCTGATCCTGCCCCATGGCAATGTTTCTCAGGTACATTGCACCGGTGAAGGCCCTCGGCCATCTCGTCTTCCAGATTTCCTGTCACCATATAAAATGTCTTGAACCTTCCGGCATCCTTTGAATACTGTACGTCGATATCGTCCACATGCACCGGATCTTTGCTGTCCCTTATTGAGGCGACAAGCACTTCAATGTCCTCCCTGTCGCCCTCGCACTCTATCAGAACCGTTCTGTCCTTAAGGTTCTCTACATATCCGACGATTCTCCGGCTGCCTGCCTAGCTCCCTGCCTGGTAACGAAAGCCGACGCCCTGGACGATTCCGCTTGCACGTATCCGTGCAGCCTGTCACATGTTGTTCCGTATGCGGTGCGTCGTTATTATGCCTTACATGCGGGATGATTGTAAGAGTCTGCTCCATCCGGCGGATACAGTGCACATAAAAAATGGAATCATGATTTCGACATATCGTGCCTATTTCGATGAAAAAAATGATCGATTTTTAACTGTGTACACCGGCGAGGGCACGATCATGAAGGCCATGATCGAAGCATCTCCCATGGATAAACCCTTACAAACTCTCGCTCCAAAAGATTTTATGGTTAAAGCGAACCGTTCAAGCAGCGCTCCTGTAGTGTAGTCCGGTCAAGCATTTAGGCCTTTCACGCCTGAGACTCGGGTTCGAATCCCGACGGGAGCATACATTCATTTTTCAAAAAAACCACCCCTCACCGACAGCTGCAAATCAAGCATGCAGCTGGCACCATCGGACGTTTTACGGCTCTGGAATCCGGCGACGGCTTGCGGTGATGGGGGAAATCCCCCCTAGCATCTACCCGGTAGGCATCCCGGTGTTGATGCCAGGATCCTCCTGCAGGCCGCCTGTCCCCACAAACCGCACGGGCTCCACCCCCGCCGGCAGGCCTCATCTCTGCATGCCCGGGCATTCCCCGGCACGGGCGGTGTCTTCGGATTCGGTTTGGACCAACCAGGTGCGTGTGCCTGGCTTTTCAGACCGGCCGGTCCGTAAAGACATGACAGGGAATCCCGGCCCACCCGCTAACAGATGTGCTGATCGGGGCTGGCAGGACGTCCTAATACAGGAGTTTTTGGCCCCGGCCCCTTGCAAGCCACTGGCTGCAGTATCCAGTGCTGCTGCAAAATGCCGGCCTCTGCTCGTCGAGTCACCGTCAGTTTGCCTTGCCCCCCTAACTGGAAGGTGCATCCCGGATGCCGCAAAGTCGCCCCCGTCAAATGCAGATGCCCGGGCAGAGCCGCCATCTCCGGCGTCCCCCCATGCCATCAAAATGCCGCTCCGGCCCCGATGGGGGAACGATCCACGCCATACTGTACATGCAGGGCGCGGCTTGGCCGTCCCCGAACAGCTCATCAATGCCGCCCTCCGGCTCCCGTGCCGGTTGCCGTGTATTTTTTGCCTGCCCGGATGAGCCTCCCGCACAGACTCGCTGCAGTTCGGACTTTCTCCGGTAAAGCCCGAGATCACATGGTTATAGTTTTGCCCCACGCACCTGTCGTATTCCGACGGCATGCCGTTCCACGCATTGCCGTCCATGGCATCCACTCCAAGACAGTCCGGGCGCGCAATTCCAGTCTTTGACTCGGGACTTTCCGGCGTGTGGTTTGAATGCGGGAAGATCATCAAGATTTAATTACCAATAACGGAGTTTTTTGATCAGGCAGTCTTGGACAGGAAAAACATCGAGATTAACCCACTGT
>CAYGCI010000142.1:0-2354 GCA_964348355.1 uncultured Nitrosopumilaceae archaeon
ACATTTACAGATCGCCGGTCAAAGCCCTCAATTACTTGTGACCGTTGCTATACAATTGCCAGAACATCAAACTCGATCACTGTACGATGCCACGTACACTTGCTGGCCAGCCATGAAAACCACAGCTGCATGAAATTCGTACCTAACTAGTCAAGGGGAGTGTTCCCGTACACTGGTTGCCGCGCAATACCCAAATCAGGCGTGTCAGACCAAATCATCGGAACGCAAAATGGATCCAATATTTGGGTGATGCCCTCCCGGTCCACCTAGAAACCATTATACGTAAACCCGCAATAGCAGGGTCATGAAGGTATTTGACGGCAAAAAGGCCGCACAGGACTACATGTCTGCCCATACGCTGGCGTTTTCAACCCCGGAGCTGACGCTGATGAGGTTTGCGTTCTGGCTGGGCGACTCGGTACCGGATCCCGAGGACAAGGAAAAGTCGGTGCCAAGGATGATGACCTTTGTGACCGAGGAGGACTTTGAGCCTGTCCGGATCATTGATGACGACAAGTACGAGCCGACCGGCGCGGTGCTTGGAATGTACGGCAATCAGAACCGGGAGCAGGGCGGGGACGGAAAGTTCTGCTCCGAATGCGGGGTAAAAATTTCAGCTACTGCAAAGTTCTGCCCGGACTGCGGCAGTACTCAGGACTGATCCGAGACTTTGTGTCCGCACTTTGTACAGAATTTGGCGTTTGGCCTGAGCTGTGCACCGCACGCGCTGCATACGCTTGCAGAGGAGGCCGCTGCCGGTCTTCTCGGCATCAGGGTCGGATCAGGGGTAGGCAGGGTTCCGGGCTCCCCAAATCCCTGCTCGGCAGAGACGATTCCCGGCGGGCCGCCCACGGGATTCTCTGGGGTTCCGGCCCTTGGCGGGGCCATGCCTCCGGGGCCCCCCATCATTCCGGGCTGTCCCATGCCGGGCATCAGTCCTGGAGACTGCGTTTGTCCGCCGCCCGAGCCCAGGGACTTTCTGACCTCAAAGAGCACCTTGATTGCAAGAAACTCCAGTGCAGAGTATGCGACCACATAGTCGCCCAGCTTTTGGAAGAATTCCTTGTCGGAGATCTTGCCCTGCTTGTACAGGTTGTTTGTATCCAGAAACGTCTCATAGTAGCTCTGGGATTCGTTGAAGAGGGCATCAAGCTTGTCAAATAGCATGTTGAGGGTGTCAACTGAGCCGCCTGCGTTATACATGACCCAAGTCTGATTCTGTGATATTAATTACTTTAGATGTGCGACGTGGTAATGGGTAGGCTGCCGCCCAATTCTACCTACCGGACTCGATTTGTGCGTTTTTCTGAATTTCTGCTCCTCTTGCACGCCTCGATCCGGATGATATCGCATGGTTTTCATCCATGGTAAAAGCGCCCGCCGGCAACACGGCGATGTTCCTTGCTTCTTCCGATCCGTGCCTAGTCGGCCGGGCCGTGCTTATAGCTAGTGTCAGCAACACGCACGGGCGTCCCGCCGTACCTGCTAGGTGTCGGGGCAGGATATGATCCTACGCCGTCCCGGCCAGATCGGTCACCCTCTTGATCCTCTTGTACAGGGTGTTGTCGCGCGATGCGTACAGCGTCTTTGATAGCAGCCCAAGCTCTGGAAGCCGTTCCTGATTTCAGACACGAGCCTGCCCGGGAAGTCCCTCCGGGGCGGCAAAACCCACGCCTGAACTTGCAGAGCCCGAGCTGTTACCATAAAACAGTAAAAAGAAGGGAGTGGTCTATGCCAATGCCCTGTCTATCATTCCCTGATAGGATTCCTTTGATGCAGCACCGACCTGCTGGCTGACTACCTCACCATTTTTGATAACAACCAGGGTTGGAATGCTAAATACGTTGTATTTGGAAGCCAGTTCATTTGCCTCATCGACATTAACCTTGACAAATTTTATTTTGCCATCATAATCATTTGCCAACTCTTCAACGACAGGTCCGACCATCCTGCAAGGACCACACCATTCTGCCCAAAAGTCTACAAAGACCGGAACGCTAGAATTGATGACGTCGGTTTCCCAAGTTTTTGCATCCGATACGTGTGATACGGTCATAGATGGCAATGGCTGGCTCATACCTAAATATGTTTAAGTGAATCCAGATAGGTGAAATGTGCCACAGGCCAGATGCCAGGTGGACAGGATCCGGCAAGAGACGTGGCCGGATCCTCGTCTGATCTGCCTGCACGCCTGGCCGGAGCCGGGACAAGCCCCGCTCGTGTATTATATGAAAATCATGCCGCACCATCACCGGTGTCCTCCATCCATTTCGGGTTGCTTTTCCTGATCGCATCTGTTGCCTTCCTGTCACAGAATGCCCGCAGAGGCGTCTGGTAGTTGTCTATATCCAGCG
>CAYGCI010000143.1:0-2263 GCA_964348355.1 uncultured Nitrosopumilaceae archaeon
TCATATACGGATACAGGAGGCACGATGGGCAAGCAATGTTTGATGCAGAGAAGAGGAGGACGGACAGGGACAGGATCATCCTGTCGGTCGTGTCCGATCTTAGCGGCGACGATCAGAGACGGTACTACGATGCGTTGAAAAACAACGCCCGGAGAAAGGCAGTGCAGATCAGAGTATGCAGGCATGTGTACCATGTCTTGTATTCATTTACACATGACACGCACAAAAACATGCTGGCAAGAGCCGTGGCCAGGACGCTCGGACCGCTTTTGAAAAATTCGCTGCTTCGTAATGCCAGAAACACATTAGAGTACTATATAAGAACCGCCAAAATCAAGCCCAGGCTAGAATAAAGAACTTGTCCCAAAACTCTCCAATACGTCATGGCACATGCCCGGTAGGCAGACCCGGGGCAGTTGCCGCAGCCCTTCTATGCCTGATCCTTGCACTGCGAAACCCGCCCCTGGGCCGGCCAAAGAATCTCTTCACTGCAAGCCTTCCTGCCCTGTAGTGTTTCTGCGGGTTTTTTGACGCGATGAATCTGGAATTGCCACTCCCGTATGGAACATTGCAGCTGACTCCACTGCACCCAGGATAGTCTCTGACGTATGCTGCATCGCGTCCCCTGTCAGCCTAGCGCGTTGCAGTACCATTGGTCACCTGCCATCTGCAAGCCTTGGGGTGCTTTCTGTGGCACCGGCGAACCTAGGGCTGTCATGTTTGCTTGTGCAAATTTCTAAAAGGCAGTTCCATTACACAAGGAGGCAAAGGCCGGGACTGTTTTTGGCATTTTGTCGCCTGCAGAAATCAAAAAAGAGGGTTTTTGAAAAAATCATGATGGAGCTGTTCTCAGAACCAGATTATTCGAAAGATCGCCGGGATCTGCCGGCAGGGCCTATTTGGCTGATTTTCTGTAAATTATACGGCAAAATAACCAAGCCCAATTTGGAGAGGATCCACATTTCATGATTTGTGGTGCAGATCACCGGGATCTGCCACGTCCTCGTATCGTGGCGGGGCGGCTGTGTGACCGCAGGGCGCCGCTTTTTTGGACATCACGAGGCGTGCTATCTTGTGGACTGCGGCAAATGCGTGACGTAAAAATTATTACCGCCATGCCGCATCTGACATTATGAGGATATGCCTCTTCGGCTCCTACCAAAGCTCGACAAACGGGATCCCGTCCGGCCCCGGGGGGGATCTGATAGGCGAGATCTGCAGATCCCAGGAATTCAAGGTCATCGAGTGCAGGGAGGACTGCCGCACGTACGCCTCTGTCATTGGGTCGTTCCTCAGGCTGTTCCTGAGGCACAGGAGGATGGCCTACGACATTATGATAATCCCGTACAGGGGAATCATAACGTTCCCCCTTGCCAGGCTGGTCTGCCGGAAGCCGATCATATACTTTCCGGCATTTTCAATCTACGATACGCTGACAAACGATCGCAAAAAGATGGACAAGGACTCGATAAAGGCCAGAATCATCCGCTATATCGACAAGACCGCATGCAGGTGGTCCGATCTTGTAATTCTGGAGAGCACCGCTGCCATAGAGTATTTCATGTCGGAGTTTGGCCTGCCCAGGGAGAAGTTCGGACAGCTGTGGCTCTCAGCATACGAGCCGCTCTTTGAACCGCTGCCGTTCAAGGAGCAGCGCGACGAGTTCGTAGTGCTGTACTTTGGCAAGTTCATCCCGCTCCACGGGGTCAAAACCATAATAAGGTCTGCCAAGCAGCTAAGCGAGGTGACGTTTGTCTTTTGCGGCGACGGGCAGGACAGGCAGGAAATCGAGGAGTATGCCAAAAGAAACAACATGGCCAACGTGAGGTTTCTCGGCATGGTCTCCACCCAGAGGCTGCTTGACAGCATTGACGGCAGCGACGTGTGCCTCGGGACGTTTGGCACAAGCAGGAAAAGCCGTACGGTACTGACCAACAAGGTCCACCAGATCCTGGCATCGGCAAAACCGCTGATTACGATGAAGACGGATGTCACGGCCGAGGCAGGACTGGAGGACGGAGAGAACTGCCTGCTGGTACGCAGTGCGTCGCATGAAGATCTGTCCAAAGGCATACTGCTGCTGAAAAACGACGCAGATCTCAGAAGGAGGATAGCCGAGCAGGGAAGGCGGCTTTACATGGAAAACATGTCAATCAGCCAGACCGGCAAAAGGCTGGCAGGATACATAAGAGCATGCACCGAGGGCAGAGAGTCGGCGTGATTCCGCCTTTCTCACGCCTGCCGGATGCGTGTCGGCTGGAGT
>CAYGCI010000144.1:0-2100 GCA_964348355.1 uncultured Nitrosopumilaceae archaeon
GGGGAATTTTTGATGGCACACGTTCTGCTGATGCGTCCTCTGCATCCATGCACGGAATAATATCGAAAATCAACGACATCGAAAACAACAACATCCCAGATCCGGCCTCTGAGGCTGAATCCTGCCGCAGTTCTGTGCCTGATTCTGTTCCATTTAACAAAAATATTCTAAACGGCGCAACCCTGGAGCGTGCCTACTTGATGAAGGAGCTGTATACGTAGCTTGGTGCCCGGCCGGAGCCTTTGCAGGGCAGCTCAAGCGTACGAGGCCGCATTCCCGAGCTGTCACAATTCCACTAATATTTCACTTGGATGCCGGCCCCATGAATTTTTATTTGCCCCGACCCCTGTCTGTCTGATGGAGATCTCTGTCAGGCCCGCATCTGAGAACGACATCCCGGTAATCCTCGGACTGTCCTATGAGCTGGGCCGCCCAAGGCCCAGGCAGGATTCCGATGTGGATGACTTTAGAAGGCTGGTCAGGCGGTACATAAGGGATTCGGACAAGCAGATTCTTGTTGCCAAAGTAAACGACGTGGATATTGCCGGCATGGTGAGCATTGTCTTCCTGCCGCGGCTAAACCACACGAGCGCCGAGCTGTATGTCCCCGAGCTGGTAGTTCTCGAGAAATATCGGAGCCTGGGAATAGGACGGAGGCTGGTCGAGTCCAGCATCTCCATGGGCATCAAGAACGGCTGCCACAGGATCAGGCTGGAGTCTGGAAACCAGCGGAAGGGATCCCACCAGTTTTACCTCCGTCTTGGATTCGAGCAAAACTCGCTGTCTTTTACAAGGCCCTTGATCTGACTGCCCCCGGCATGTCTTGGATTCGGGCAGGCTCCGCGCACGTCCCCCGGAGATGTACCTATGCACTCCATGCCGCCCCAAAGTAGTATCCGGCCAGGATGGTCCCTGCAGACCAGACCGTCGATCCCCCGAAGGTATACATGACGAACTTTGAAACCCTCATGCCGAGGAGCCCCGCCGGAACCGAGACCATCTCCCTCATTACCGGCACCACCCGCCCGATGAATACCGCCTTGTCCCCGTACCTTTCAAACCACCTCTCGACACGCTCCAGTTTTTTCTCGGAGATTTTCAGAAGGCGCAGGTACCGCAGCAGCACGCTTCTACCGAGCTTTAGCGCAACCAGGTAGATTCCGGTGGTTCCGATGGTGGCGCCCAGCGCGCCCAGGACTATCATGGGGATGACCTCGAGGACTGACAGCCCGTTCTGCGACGCTATCAGCCCGGCGGTCGGAAAGACTGCCAGCGTGGGAACCGGGGGGATGACCGTCTCAAGCAGGGCCGCCAGGAAGATCCCCTCATAGAGATGCTCTCCCAAGATCTCGCTTATCCAAGGTATGACTGAGTCAAACGGCTCCAACTGCCTCGGGGTGGGCAATCCTCTGCCCTTAAATCTAACTGTGCTGCAGCCATCTCATGAATGCCTTCATCAGGGCGGTTTCGCTGGATCATGTCAACATGAATGTGAGGAGCCTGGATCAGAGCGTGGCCTTTTACAAGGACCTGTTCGGATTTGAGGTGCGCAAGGACGACAACTCCCCGAACAAGCTGGACGCCCCCTCGAAGATCATCGGAAACGATGCGATCAAGCTGTGCATGTACGAGCAGCCGGACATGTCGCCTGGCGGCAGCATTGCCCACTTTGGCTTTCACGTTGACAACTTTGGGGAGATCCTGGCAAAATGCAGGGAGCTCGGCGTGGAGGTGCTCTACGGTGGACCCGTCGAGTTTGAAAAGTCCGAGTCCGTCTACATCAGGGATCCCAGCGGATATGACATCGAGCTGAGCAGGGTGCCGGGCGGTGGACTGTAGGGTGCGTCCGACATTGCCGGCCACGGGCAGCTGGGGCCCGGAAAAGACGCGGCCACAAGCCCGGCAGGGTGGAGGAGGGCATCCTGGGAGTGCAGGGCCGGGCCATTCGTGGCGCCTCAAGAGCCGGCGTGCCGTACAGCCGCACCTGAACGCGTAAAAACGACTGATTCCTTGCGCAAGTCGGGATCGTGCAGCAGACTGTCAAAAACTAGACTGTTGCATAACCCTGCCTAAAATCTGAAACTTGACCGAAAATCACCA
>CAYGCI010000145.1:0-1820 GCA_964348355.1 uncultured Nitrosopumilaceae archaeon
GTTGCCTGGAACCGGGCCCACAGCCTCCTTACGTGCCTTGCCGTGATGTTCAGATCCTTTGCTATCCTGGATGGTGCGATGCCTTTCTTGCACTGTCTTACCAAGTACTGCCGTGACTCTTCTGTCAGTCTCTTTTTCATGGTTTTTCGTGATCGGTACAGCCTAAAATAGTCCGCTACTGTCCTCCTGATCCTAGGCGGACCGACTTTTCGTAGCCTGTTGCATAACCGTGCCTGAACGCGTAAAAACAGCCAGTCTTTTGTGCCTAAAACCGGGGTTGTGCAACAGACTAACTTTTCGTACAATAGACTCTTAATCGCCGCCATACAAACTTAAATGTGGTGTTTGAACAAACCATCCCAAGATCGAAATTGAAAAAAAACAAGCTTACCTTTGCCGTAAGAAAGGAGGAAAAATGGCTCACGGCACAGTGCATAGAGTTTCCCTCGGTGGCAACCCAGGGCCGGAACCACAAGGAGCTCATGGCCATGATCAGCGACGCTGTAGACGGATATTTCAGTGCTTTTCCAGAGGAAAAGGAAAGGCTAGAAAGCTTGGAAAAGGCCAAAGTGATAGAGATTACCATCTAGCAAACTTCCTGTTCTGTCATGGAGAGATGTCCTGAAGATCCTGAGAAGATCTGGCTTTTTCCAAACCGGACAGACAGGCAGCCACATATTCATGTCCGATGGCACCCACAAGGTTACGGTTCCAAGACATTCGGAGATTGCAAAAGGAACCATGCTATCAATAATCGCATAATCGGGATTAGGCAGGGAGATCTTTTTGAGATAACGGCAGACTTTCAGGATCAGTCGCGAGGACCAAGAATGGCACAAAGGTTGAGTTGTCTGATCTGACGGTGCCGTCAGGTTATGCAGCACATCGCGTATGGCGATGAATGGAAGTTCTTCAGCGGGTGTGGGCACGAACTACGCATGGAGATGCTTCCCGCTGCTGAAGAACCTGTGTTTTTCGCTATAACATTTCGGGCTTTGGAAGATCTAACACGAGTTTTGCTACCAAGAAAAGCCGATCAAATGAAACGTAACAGGTTAGCCCCTGCCTAGAGTTGGAGCTGCGTCCCTTGCCGGACAGGCATGAAAATCACAGCTGCAGGCAGATTCGCGTAGAATTGCTAGGGACAGATGACCGTATACCCGGGTTTTTTGACCAGCGCGTCCCTGATCATGTCCGTCACGTTGTATCCCCGGAGGCGCCATGTCACGATGCACGACGCCATGGTGCCGACCATCTTCTGCCCACCTGCAGTTCGCAGCCCGAACCGTATCTTGCGCGCGATCACGCCGGGTCTCAGCGTGCGCTCGGCCAGGTTGTTGGTGGGATCCATGCCCGGATGCAGTACGAACGTGTAGAGGGATTCTGCGGCGTTCCCAAGCTTTGTGGCAAAACCCTTTGCATCCGTTCCTCTCGTATATGGCTGCAATCTCGCGCGTCTCTGCCACCAGCCTGTCGTGCTGCCTGGCCCCCTCCGGAGGCCCCAGTCCCTTGGCGTAATGCAGACGTTCCTTGAGGCACCTGCCTGCGGCGAGGATCTCCGGAGAGTCCGATTTTTCGCTCTGGGCGTCTGCCTCCCGTGTGATGTGGGCCCAGCACCGCCGCCTGTTCATGTCAAGGAACCTGTCGTACCCGGGGTACCCGTCAGTCACCCCGAGCCTGGGCACGTATGAAAAGTGCTGATCCAGTACGGAGGCCCTCCTGCCGTCGGTTGCCACCATGTGCGCGCCGACTGCCCTGCCGTCCTTTAGACTGTTGCATAACCCTGCCTAAAATCTGAAACTTGACCGAAAATCACCATA
>CAYGCI010000146.1:0-1662 GCA_964348355.1 uncultured Nitrosopumilaceae archaeon
CTTGGAGTTCGGTATCAACGGTTACTGCCTGCCCGTCACATAGCCGGTCAAACTCGTCATCGCTGATCAGGACCAGTGGTATGTCTGCCAGCGCGCACCCGGTGGCGACCGTAAGGTCTGCCTTTTTGCAGACCATTGCCACAGGCGCGGCGTCGTTGGATTTTAGCGAGTAAATCGTATAGGCGCCGACGCTGCTGCCGACCCCGTGGGGGAAGGCCAGGACTAGTCCCTTCATCGGCTTTTCATAGAGCGGGTGCGACCTGTCACGAATGCGGCCGGTTTTCTTGTCGACGGCCCCCAGAAAGTTAATCGGCTCGCCAGACTTTAGGACGGCCCCCTGCGCCCTTCCCTTGACGATCACCTTGCTCATCTTGTCTCGTCCTCGATTATCTGCGCGAGCGGCTTGAGGTTGACGCCGACCCCGGTGGAGTTCTTCAGGTAATAGCTCCCCTTGATGCTGTTTGTCGTGACAGCATCGACCCTGCCGGGATCAATCAGGGGGGTCAGGCACGTACAGCAGTCAGACAGGATCTCCCCCCCGGCCCTCTCAATCTCGTTTGTATAGCCTAGCCTCCTTGCCTGCTCCCGGACGGATCTCGGACAGAATATCATGCAGTCCTTGGAAAATGATCTTCCCTTGAGCATCAGGGACAGGTCCCTCATTTCCCCCAGTCCCAGCTGCGGGCTTCCAAGCGTGATAAGATCACCCCTTTCTGCGGTGTTCAGCTCGTCGTAGACGTCCTGCATCTCCCTTTTGGCAAAGTCTACCCTTTCAGAGCCGGGGGGGCCCCCGCCGAGCTCGAACTTTGCACAGGTGCCGGAGGTTCCCATCCCGCCGCACAGCGACTTGCAGCTGCGCACATCCATGTCAGACACCCCAGATATTGCAACCGAGCTGCCTCCCACCCTGCCTGCAAAGAACCCGAGCATTCCATAGGCCATCTCGTCGGGATTGTCCACCCCCATCCGGATCGTGACATCGGGGGTGTCGTCCCTGCGTATTGCAGAGTAGGGGCTTTTTCCGGTCAGGGCGCTGGCAAGTGCGCTGAATGCACTCTCCTTGTTTGTCTTGAGGCCGTCCAGGGAGTTGGCATGGATTGCGGCGTTGCTTTCTGCAAATGCCACCTGCGTTCCGGGTTCGGGAATGTCAAATATCTCATAGGGAATGCATGAAAACGAGAGGGTCACGCCCATTCTTTGATAAGAGTCCCTGATGCTGCGCTGCTTTGAGATAAAGTCATCACCTAGGTCATATCCTGACACCTTGTCATCATCAAACCCCATCGGATTCAGGGTGGTCCTTACCCTGACCCGGGCACCGTCCTTCCTGCTCAGTCCGGAAAGAAACTCCTCGCCTGCATCCCCTATGGTGTTGTAGTTGACGCCGGAGAGATGGGCCCATTTTATCGGAACCAGTCTTTCTGCATCCGTTGCCTCGCCGGTGGCCACCAGGATCCTGTATGCCAGCTCCTGCACTGCACCGTGCTCTCCTTTTAGTGCGGATTCCTCCTCCCTGGTTAGCTCCACGCATCAGGTCACAGTGACAGATATAATACTTGTATGGTTAATTTTTGAAGCATGAAGCGCATTCTTGACGGGATGATCAGGACCATGAACTCCGTAAAGCCGCCGAGAATGACTGCACTGAGGGAGCTTCACGAG
>CAYGCI010000147.1:0-1634 GCA_964348355.1 uncultured Nitrosopumilaceae archaeon
CTACCGGCGATCCTATCCTGCGCATCAGCTCCTGGCAGTCAAGGTTGTACAGCAGTACCCGGTCATCCCCGTAATACGGCCTGCCTGCCCTCTCCCTTACCGTCTCAAGCCTTTGGGCGCCTCCGACGCAATTGGTCACGGATCCGGTAATTGTCCGCATTCCGGCCAGCCTGTAGTTCAGATCCACCTCGTCTGAATCCGCCATGCTGGGATAACGCGCGTTTTGTATAAAACCGTCGGAGTCGGCACCGCTGCCGTCCCGGGAAATGCGCTTGGCGGCCACCGTCGACTCATCCGAATCACTTGTAATCATGTCTGCCGTGCGCAGCAGCGCCTCGCAATACGCCAGAAGGAACGGCCCGTACCTCCCGTAGTCCCCCGAATACCTCCCTCCGGCCTTTCGATGTCGCCGTAAATTATACCTCTCCGGCCACTAGTCCCCGGGCCCATGGTCCGGCCTGATTAAAGCCGTCCCTTTTATTGAAATTCCAGTTTGTTGTTCATGGGAAGGATACTCAACACCCCTGCCAAGCGGAGGGTTCTGACATCACCTTCAACGCTTGACAAGAAGAGTCTGGCAAAATGCAGGTATAAGATCAAGCTTGATGTCAGCAGGAGTGTTGATGACATTGCCTCCATAATGGCCTCAAACGACAGAATTCTAAAGGCCTTTGTCGACGAGCAGCTTGCAAGGATTCAGGTAAGACCTTCCAAAGACAGCAAGGTAGAGGATGATCCGGCAGGTGCGGCGGATGACAGCACCGAGATTGTAGAGGCCGAGACCCTTGACCTTGGGGACTATCTTGATTGAGCCTGCATGAAATTAGTGGCACCGCTCTGCTATGTCATCCAGGGTATGAGGTCACGTCCCCTTGCTAGCTAGGCACGAAAATCATAATTGTACTTGCCAATTCATGCCTGATTGATAGGGGTAGGTGACCTCATACCATCCAGGATATGGCTCAGGAGCCTCCCTAGTGCCAGCGTGCCCGCCATCACCACTGTGGCATGGCGCGCCATTTGCCTGGGCTTTCGAGGTCCGGATCCTGTGCTGGTTTTTTCCTACACGCCTTTTACACGACAGTACTGCCAGAAAAACGGCATGTCTTGTGTCGCCTGTGAGAGGCGAACACGCGTCCACCGTTCGCCTGTGAGAGGCGAAAATATTATGCACCACTTTTCAAGTTTTGGCTAATAGGTTTCCGTGCTATATGGTATGTTCAACCAAAAATACGAACAAAAACCAAAAGTCGCATTCGAAAAACGTTCCAACCCCCATTTTATCTGCCGCAGTTTCAAACCCGTTTTTTACCCGTTTTTTACGCATTTGATTCGCCTGTGAGAGGCGAACTTTTCCACCTTGTCTTCATGTTAGATTCCCCGTACAATGGCAGACCGATTTTGGATTTTTTGAAAGGAATACAGACTAGGGCGATGATGAGTTCCATTCATTCTGACTTCACGAATGAAGACAGATACCCATCTGAGCCCTCATCACCATTTCCTGAATTATCATTCCACAATATAACTCCAACCTGCTTTGCCGATTAGATTCCCGCATTATTCTGCTACACAAACGAGGGCGATGATGAGTTCCATTCATTCTGACTTCACGAATGAAGAAAGCTATAGGT
>CAYGCI010000148.1:0-1627 GCA_964348355.1 uncultured Nitrosopumilaceae archaeon
ACAGCGCAGTTACGCGTGGAATCCTTATAAACGCGACACATAGATACGAGGTCACCTACCCCCATCAGTCAGGCACGAATTAGGTGCATGACTGTGGTTTTCGTGCCTAGCTCGTAAGGAGACGTGACCACATACCTTGCATCCAATCGCGCGGTATGTCCCGCTGTGACTGGTGCTGTGAGGCCTCGCGCTCGTGTGGGGCACCGCCTCTGGAGTCAAGACGCGCAGCCCGCAGTCTGATGTCCGAGCCCGTTGGACTGTATGACTATCATGCGAGGTGCCCTGCCTGTGGCCGCTCAAGACACGTCTCAAGGACGGACTTTTGGCGGCTCGAAAAATGCCCGAGGGCATCCATACCTCTAGACGTCACAAGGCGGATCTCACGCGAATCCCTTCGCGGGGTTTTCAGCGTACCAGAGGACATCGATGCTCTTGGGGAGGGGCGCAACAAATACCGGTACATTCCCCCAAGCTCTTACGACTTGTCGGACACGGCTCTTTACCATCTGCGCCACGCTGTGGCTGACCCGTGGAGTCTCTTTGTTTGGGACAACATTCCTTATGACTGGGCCTCCTGCAAGTCCGTCAATGCCCGACTGTTGGCGTCGTTTTCACTTTATGATTCCTGCTGCCCTGCCCTTGAAGTCAGACTCGTACCATGTCGTCTTGTACTCTGCGTTTTTTCTCGGCGGGATGTTGGTTGCAATGTGGGCAAAGGTCTTTCGGGTGCTCGTAGAGCCGTGCGTGTGCAGCTGCCCTGCAGGAATGTAGACTGTGTCTCCAATTTTTAGCGAAATCCTTTGCGTCCTTTTGATGCCAAAGCTGTCCCTTCGACCTCCCTGTCTTTTGAACAGCTCCAGGCTGCCCCGGCCCTCAGTTACCATGAGAATCTGGCCTCCGTTGTGCAGGTGAAGCTTGGTTCTCGAGCCTTTTTCGAAATAGACGTGGTACATCCCATGCTCGGCGATTTTTAGCGCGCCGCCAATCTCCTTCATGCGCGTCTTTGCAGTAAACCAATCGGGATTGATTTTTCTTTGGCTGCCCCCGGTGTAAATGTTGATTTTGTCCATGATCTCAGCACGTGCATGTATGTGATATACTTAGCGGCATGTCCAGTAGTTCAGATTGTAACCCCGCAGCCGGTCTCGGTCCGGATCAGGGGGGGCATAAAGACAGGATACCGCGACGCCAAGAGGTAAGCCGCTCACCTACAGCCGGAATGACTCGATAAGGCTCATGCTGTTCTACCTGTCGCCTGCCATGTCGAACATCTGGATGATCGCAAGATTTGGGAGTGAGAAAAAGGCGATCAGGCTCAAGGTACTGCTTGCCCGTATCATCAGGCAGTTCACAAACGTACGGAATAAAAAGCCCCCTCTTGCGGTATTCCCCGGGGAGGCTCCAGCAGGTCCTTGCGGGTGCAGCCGGCCATGTTGGTGAGAAAGGCGACGTGGTACTTTTGTAACAGGTTAGCCCCTGCCTGGAGTTGGAGTTGCGTCCCTTGCCGGCCAGGCATGAAAATCACAACTGCAGGCAGATTCGCGCCTGATTGCTGCCTAGGCAGGGGCTAATCTATTACACCTCGTACAGTAATCCTTTGCAACCCTCCTCAAATTAGTGCGACCTA
>CAYGCI010000149.1:0-1616 GCA_964348355.1 uncultured Nitrosopumilaceae archaeon
CAATCCAGCAATCATGGTAAACTCTAACAGTGGTTCCCGGCCGTATGGCAGCGTGCAAAACGTTCATTTGGATACCATGGTTAAAATAAATTGGGTTATTAAGGCTATATGCTGGGCTAGTTTGTTGCATAACCCTGCCTGAAATCTGAAACTTGACCAAAAATCACCATAATGATCAACGAATCTTGGCCGAAAAGGTAATGGATCAGGAGGATGCCCCGTATGGTATCAGCTGACACACACGGACAATGCAAAGTACGTAGAGATGGGGGGCAGGCCTGGCCGTCAGGTACGACCCCGGCTGGGAGAAGGATCTCCGGGATGCCAACCGCCACAACGAGGGTGGCCCCGTTCCTGTATGCAGAAGGCATGATAATGGCCGCGGCCGCCCTCAGGACCGCATTCATGATGCCGTACAGGCTGGCTGTCAGGCATGGTCAGGGAGATACTAAAGGGCACGGACTCGCCGTGCCATACCACGATATTCAGGAGGATGAGGACTGCCCCGGCAGCGCGGATGAGGACTGCCCCGGCAGCGCGGATGCAGTCAAGAACATCAAGGAGGAGGCGTCCGTATCCGGGGCAGACGGGCAGATTGTAGGAAAAAATTGGACAGCCCCACCCTCCAGTCCTCTCAGAAGTAACCGACTCGGGTAGGTGTAGGCGACCATGTGCGGATCTGTAGGAGGCTTTGCTTGAACTGCTTCGAGTTTGAAGTCGCTTGATGGGTTACTTCTGGGAAGACTGCTGTGTGAGTTTACCCCATGGGTTACACTGTAGGTCATAACCTTGATCACCATGCTCCCCATGCCGTATTTTCTGGAGGGGGTAAACTCTTGCAAGACTGCTCATTCAAACTATCGTATGAGGTCACGTCCCCTTGCTAGCTAGGCACGAAAATCATAATTGTACCTGCCAATTCATGCCTGATTGATAGGGGTAGGTGACCACATACAAACTATCTTATAGAAAATTTTGCATACAATATACGGGCGGTGCTTGTCAACTATATCCAGTGTAGAAAACGAGTTTTTGGAGTCCATGGAAGATGTTGAACAGTACAAGGGAAAGTGGATCGCAATATTAGACAGTGAGATTATCGCCGCAGGCAAGGTTCTCTCCGAGATGTATCCGAAGGCTGTGAAGAGGGCAGGGGGAAGGACTCCACTGTTCGAACATATTCCGGAAAAACCGGACAAGCAGACGCTGATTCTTTGACTGACTAGGTTTTATGGCATGACCAGTCGAGATCACCACGTGGATGAAATGACGTAAGTGCCATACCGACTGGGGTGTTAATCGGGACGGAAAAAAAGTTCCGACAAGACGCCCAAGAGTGGAGGCCATCCTACGAAAAAACTCCAAAGATGAGGGCGATGCCAGATTCAGAACTAACGGCTTGGATTCTGGGGCAGATGTCTGTCTGATTCCAAGGATGGCAGCAGACGCATTAAAGATTAGACCTTATGCGTAATCGACCGGATCAAAATATTCCGACGGTGGCCGGCCGCACATGCAAGGCTGACGGCATCACATGACGTGCATGAGGACGGCACAGTCTGTATATAGTGCAGCTACGAACCGTTCCAGCTGGTAAAAACTACAATGTCGTGCGG
>CAYGCI010000150.1:0-1574 GCA_964348355.1 uncultured Nitrosopumilaceae archaeon
CATTTCTCAGAAAGATGCCCAAGGAGGGGGAAACCGTTATTGACGGGCAGACAGGGGAGGAGTATGATGTCAGATAAGGGGGGGCGAACTACTTTCTGGATCCCACAGCATGGTCATGGGTGGGAACAAGTGGAAGACCATAACCCAGAATGCCGCAAAGTCCGATCTACCGACACTTTCCAGAGAGAAATCATCTACCGTAAACTTTCCAGTTCCTACCGGGGAAAACACATAGATGTCATGTCGGATGGTCTTTTCATCATTTTTTCAGAATCTCATTGACCTGACCGGCCAGGTATTCTATGCCGAGTCCGATAACTGCATCTAGCCGCCTGCACCGCTACGAGTCGGGGCACGTTTGGGAGAGCCACATGCGTGATCGGTGCAGATCAAAAAAACCAGGCAGCCTTTGCGGTAACGGCCAGGGCCCTGGAAGCCGTTCCTGATTTCAGGCACGAATCTGCCGTGGAGGGGGGACTCGGTGGCAAAGCTCACACCTGAACTTCGAGTCAGGACTGCTATCTTTTGCGTCATTTTTGGCAAAGTCTGCTGGTGGAAGATGCGCTTTTCATCAATAGTTTTTTGGCGCATTGGCCCTGCATGCCGACTCTGCCATGTCCTTGCCCGATCAGGCAGTAGCCGTCGTTTGCATTTTTCAACCCTCTTGCTGTACGAGGTCGTGCCCTATTGCTGGCCCTGCATGAGGATCACAATAACATGCGAGTTCCTGCCCTAGCTGGTTGGGGGCAGGCGACCCCACACTCGTCATTGCCTAGCTCGTTTCGCCCGTAATCGATTCCCCTTGATCCCCAACATGCTATACCCGCATGCTCGAGCGTACTCCAAGCTGCAGGAACATCGTTACACTCGATGCGGCCCATACTGACTGGCAACAGTTCCTGAAGCATTTCATGATCAGGTATTTCCTACCGGCGGTAGGTGGCCTTTAGGAATTTATGATTGACAGCATACGATTCGTGCGACAGCTGTCCAGCTGGTCACCGAGGGCGGCCGAACCCCAAAAGTCCCGCAGAGGATTGGATGCTAAAGGCTGCAAGCCCCTGTGATGGAGGCCGCATCCAAATGGCAGGTCCGGCGCCAGATCCATGATGCTGTAGCAGTTGCGTGACAGACTCGGTGAGTTCTTGCGCTCCTACCGCGGGGGATCTCGGCAAAACCACTGCCTTGTGCGAGGTATCGCCTCCTGCTAGCCGGGCATGAAGATCATGGCTGCATGCAGATTCGCGCCTAGTTGCCAAGGGGGTGGACCTCGTACACCGTCTTTGTCCATAAGGGAGGCGTACAAGGGCGTCGAGCCCACCAGCAATGCCGAAGCGGGAGCTGCGTCCCGTCGTGCTGCACCGCAGGACAGGCGGCCGGATCAAGGGCGGCCTGGTCTGGATGGACAGGCATGGCCGTCGGCCCCAGTCAAATGTCCAAAAGCGCCCGTACCGCCTCAGGCTGCTTGGGCATCTGGGGCCAGGCGGGCAGCGTGGCAAAATTTGGCCATCCGCCGGCTTTAAGAAAGACTTAAAAAGATTCTACATGGTATAAATCCAGAATGACTCTTCCTA